>JAWACX010000081.1:0-7495 GCA_038896575.1 Thermoplasmata archaeon | reverse complement strand
AGGGTGTGTCTCATTGGATGGAGGTGCAAATGCAGCACTCCTTGCTGCTAGGATACTTGCAATAGGAGATACTAAAATAACAGAAAAACTAAATGAATATAGCAAAAAAATAGTTGCAGAGACTATTAATCAGGATAAAAAGATTAAAGAGGTATTAAACCATTGATTCTATGTCCACTGGACTCTCAACAGGTTTCAGTGGTTCTGTTGTCAGGGTGTACCTTACATTTGTTCCCCGGAGGGCTCTGTGAAGCCTCTCAGTGATTTCCAGAAACTCACCATCGTTGTGGTAATCAATCATGAAGTCATGGTGGCCCTGGACGATTTGGAATCCCAGGCTCGTCATTATACGTATGATCTCTGCTGGCGATGCTCCCTCGCTTGAAAATTCGAAACGGACATAGGTTCTTCTTGTTTCCGTACCTTTGACATATATTTTGATCATATCTCTCACTTGGTGTACTATACCTTTAGTAATATATTAATATAACGGTTGGGCTGGTTTAATTTTGAAAATGTAAACCCTAAGGTATCGTTAATAAAATAGGAAGGAGCACAATACCCCAAAAGGTTTATATACTGAAATTGCAATTTAATCTGTGGTGATAAAAAATGAGGCGGTTTAAAGTAAGCAGGAAAGGTGCGCTCGAGGGACTTCCGCTCTACCTGATTATAATGGTGATAATTGCAGCGATTGGCATAGCAATTCTTGTTGGCTGGATGTACATGGTAAGGAAGCCAGAGCTCGGCTACATAGAGATTGAGGTTAAGGATATGGTTGTGGGGAACACCTATGACTTCAACATTACAGCTTATGACACAAACGGGAAGACACTGGAAAATGTGGAGATTTCACTTTGGGGCTGCGGAGTAGATACAAAGCAACTGACGGGCAAAGATGGGAGGGCATTTTTCTCTGTGACACCTAAACTGCCAGAAAACACACATACAGGAGAGATAAAAGTAAGGGCAGTGTACACAGGTACTACGATGAAAGTTGTGGATGGTCTCATAACAGTGCACGACTAAAAACTTATTAATTTTTTAATTTTTTGAGATATGTTTGTGAGAGATAATCATGCTTTGGAAGGTTTACCTCTGAAATTGACGATTATTGGAATAGTACTGGGAATTTCTATTCCACTGATATTTGGGGCCTTCATTTCCTATGACAAATTTAACACGGAGCAACAGCTCAGGAATGAACTTTACATTCTGGCTAATGCTGCAAAAAAAGTATATCTTGGAAATGTGAATAGTTCGGATGTGGTCAAACTCCATATCAACGAGGGTTTTTTCACGAAAATAGAGTACATTAAAATTGGCGGAGCCCTTGACGATAAAATTAACAGGACTTCAATTGTCTATAAGCTCACAAATCTGGGTGAGGGGAAGATTGTGATTACAGACCCCAATATAAACATGACCTCTGAAGACAACAAAAGTTTGACACTTGGTAGGGGCCTCTACACCTTAATTCTCACATGTAAATACCTCTACCAGATGAAGGGAATTTATGTTGAGGTAAAAATCACGACTTAACGGTAAATTCTGTAGTCAATTTCTGGAAAGATGTTATGTCTCTGTTCTAGCCCAGTAAGGAAACTTTCGTCAATACTGCCTGATTTTATCTGGTAATAGAGTCTTGTGAAGTTTAAGATGTGTTCCCTGAACCTTTTTACAGCATACTCAACATCAGTGCCTGTGTGCATTATGAAGGGCCAGTCAGAGGACTGTGCAAGAAGCAATTCTCTTGCACATTGGTTGAGGGCACGATGCAAAACCCCATCCGCGCTCTCAAATCTTCTTGCAAGTTCTATCATTCTTTCTCCTGCTTTGTGGAGATGTCTGTAAATCCAGTCATTGCTTCCGTTTAGCCAGACCTCACAATAGCCTTTCCAGCCCCAGCTTGAAAAGTTAACCTCAACCACTTGATTTTCCGGGTATTCTTTAAGGTATTCACTCGGGGTTATGGTCTTTACTGTTTGCTGGTCATAGTGCATCTTTTTGAAAAGAAAATAGAGAAAGTCAATGCCTTCGCACCACCAGTGCCCATAAAGCTCTGCATCGTATGGAGCAACCACAATCGGTTTTCTATCCATCAATGAGGCAAGATACTCAATCTGCTTTTCCCTGCACCACATGAAATGCCCAGCATGCTCAGCTGCCTTCTCCAATGCTCGCTCTGGCACATAGGGTTCCTTATGCACTCCTGGACCAGTTATCCTGTAGTATTTTATTCCCACAAAACATCTTTTTCCATCTTTGTGAAGGTAAGGCCTTATGTATTCATACTCCAAATCCCAGCCCACATCCCTATAAAACTCTCTGTAATTGTAATCACCAGGATACCCTTCCTTCGCACTCCATACCTGCTTTGAACTCTCAACATCCCTTCCAAAGGCTGCAACACCTGAGGGGCAGTATACTGGTGCATACACACTGTATCTTGGCCTGGGCTTTCCAAAAAGTAAACCGTGTGTGTCCACAAAAAAATACCTGATGCCGAATTCCTTCAAAACTTCGTCGTGACCAGGCATGTACCCACATTCTGGAAGCCAGATACCCCTAGGAGCTCTGTCAAACGCCCTTTTGTAACTCTGAACTGCAACACCTATCTGGGCACGAACACATTCTGGGTTCACGGAAAGCAATGGAAGAAATCCGTGGGTGGCACCAACAGTGATTAGTTCAAGCACACCCAACTCCTGAAAATGTTTAAAGCCCCTGTTGAGGTCTCTCCCATAGGACAGATAGGTATCCTTTACAGAAGTAAACCTTTCCAGATACCAGTGGGCGAGTTTATTGAACTCCGGTTGAAACTGGGTGCGAACGATTTCCTTTCTGCAGAGGTCAATCAGCCTGTCAATTCTTGCAAGGCAGCGTTCCTGAAGTAACCTGTCCTCAAACATTGCAGAGAGTGTGGGACTAATTGACATTGTGAGTTTAAACTCAACACCTTCATCCACCAGGGCTTTGTATTTCTGGAGCAATGGAACATATGTTTCCGCAACCGCCTCATAAAACCAATCCTCTTCAAAAAAATCCTCATACTCTGGATGCCTCACAAATGGGAGATGGGCATGAAGAACCAGATTTAGATAACCCAGCATTCTCTCTATGCCCTCATCCTTCTTGTGACTTCAATCTTTATTTCTCTCTCCTCCTTTCCATCCTTGGACCTAGCTTTAAGCAAAATTTCCCTTTCTCCATCTGGTAAGGCATATCTCAGGGTAAAGGTTCCATCTTCTCTTAAAGCAACAGGAAAACCGTTGGCTGTTACACTGGCATCCTTCTCTGTTGCCCCATAAACAATAAGCTCAGTGTCTGCAATAAACCAGAAACCCCTGCGTTCCTCCATTCCTCTAGGCATACTTCCCCAAGACCCTACGCCAGGACTCGTGATATTCGGCACCCTTACTTCTTCTTTGATTATCTGCTCAATTCTCCTGATTACCTCACCTGAACTTCCGAAAAATTCACCGCTCTTTGCTCTCAGAATGAGTTCAAAAATTTCGTTTACGACCATCCATTTTTCGTCAGTGAGGTATGTTGGGGCCTCCCTTGGCACCCGCACAATGTTTGAGACAAGGATTGGCACAAAGTTATCATTTTCATCCCTCAGCCCGAATTCAGCTTGATATTCTGTATCAGGGTTTGGAACATTTATATACCAAGATGTTGCATTCCCGACATCTATGTCCAGACATTTCCTTTTTCCCTTCGTGAGTTCATAAACCCTGAGTGTTTTTCGGAGCACTCCAAGGGACTTCTCTATCTCTACAGCCAATTTAATCTTGCTCTGATTTGAAAGGTCCCAGTATGCAAAAATCCACCTGGGGTCCCTCACAAGAAGCACGAGTTTATCCTCATCATAGGTAGCAGGCAGCGCTTCTATAACTGCAGGAATTCCCTCGGAAGTTTTTTTCTCCATATATGAAGATACCTGAACCTCCTCAATTTTCTTCTCTGCTCTTGGTTCCTCCACAATTCTCTTTTTCCTCTCTTTTGTCTCCCTGTTATTCTGGTTTTTCTTTGCTCTGGGCATAACTACACACCCTTTCCAACACAACCGAAAAGCCGCATCTTTTCCTTCACCGCATTCTTTACATTTTCCTTGCTCTTCTTCAGCACCTTTCTCGGGTCCACCTCATCAGGCATCTTCTGAATTGACTCCTTAAGTCCATTCACGAATGCCCTGTTCAATTCTGTGGCAATGTTGATTTTACGGACACCTGCAGCAATCGCTTCCCTTATTCCATCATCTGGAATTCCAGTGGCTCCATGAAGCACGAGAGGAATGCCTACAAGTTCCTTTATTTTTCTGAGTCTTGGAATATCAAGCTTTGCTGTTCTTGTAAGCATCCTGTGGACATTGCCAACAGCGACAGCCAACGAATCACACTGGGTGAGCTCTACAAACCGCTTTGCCTCCTCCGGGTCTGTCATCAATGCTTCAACCTCTTCCACTGTGATGTTATCCTCTGTGCCAGCAACCCTTCCAATTTCCGCTTCCACAGGAATCCCAACTGGATGTGCAATTTCTACAATCTTTCTTGTGATCTCCACATTCTTTTCAAATGGTAAAGCGGAGCCATCAAACATAAGGGAGGTGAAGCCAGCCCTGAGACATTTGACATTCTGCTCAAAGTCAGTTCCATGGTCCAAATGGAGGACTACTGGAACCTTCACTTGCTTTGCTGCAGTTGTGACCATTCCCACAATAAAGTCAAGACCCGCATATTTTATTGCACCCTGACTCGCCTGAAGAATCACTGGAGCATTCTCTTCCTCGGCTGCCTCTATTATTGCCTGTACCATCTCTAAGTTGTTTGCATTGAAGGCACCAACAGCGTATTTTTCTTCCTCAGCCCTCTGAAATATCTCCTTTGATGTGACCAGCACCATGTTTCTCACCAGTATTTCTTCTCTTTTCTAAGCTTATACCCTCTTATTATATAAGGTTTTTTAAGTTGTTTTCTAGCTGTGTTATCAACCCACTTCGGGAGCACTACGATGTCAGAGGTGTCCACGAAGTCCATCGGTAATACAACTGCCTTGACTACCTCGTCACCTTTATTTTTTTCAGCCCTTCTAAATTCTCGTTGTTTTTGCTATAGTATTCCCTTACACTCTCAAGAATTTTCACAAGGGCCTCAGCTACACCAGCTTTTAGATCTGCTGGATGGAGCTTATCCTCAAGATAGATTTTTTCCAGCTCCTCGGGTGTGTTCAATGTGAGAGTTCCACCGTGCCTTTCCTCCCTTGGAATTTCCAGCCTTCCAAGTTTGGGGAAAACAATGTATCTGGCAATCTCAATCACAGGGTTTCCCTCAACAACTTTCTGGGGGCAGTAGGCCTTCCTCAGTTTCCTCCTTATCTCATCTGGAGAGTCGTGGAGAAAAACACAGGAGTCGGGATTGCTTTTGCTCATTTTTGCATCTGCAATGTCCATTCTTCCTGTGCTCTGCAAGCTAGAAAGCAAAGGAGTGTGCAAAGCCACGAATTTTTTCCTCCCGAGCTTCTCTCGCAATTCCCTTGCCAGCATGTGCGCCTTTCGCTGGTCCATACCTCCATAGGCAACATCCACATCAAGCTCAAAAATGTCAGCAACCTGCATGCAGGGATAAATCAGTTTTGAGGTGTCGCTTTCGCTCTCATCCTCCTGCCTTCCCATTATTGTGAGGGTTCTCTTTATTCTGGAAAGCGTTGAATTCTTTGCAACAAGAATTACCTTTTTCCAGTAATCTTTTGAGTTTACAAGTTCCTCTGCGAAAACGAATTTGGTTTTTTCAGGGTCAACACCGAGAGCCAGAAATGAATCTTTCATGTAATTTCCAGCAATCTTTATATTCTCAAGATTACCGCCAAGCTTGTCGTTTATGTGCGCATGCCAGTCAGCGAGAAGAATTGTTACTGTAAACCCTGCCTTCTCCAAATCCTTTATTTTTTCTGCACAGATAATGTGGCCAATGTGCATGAAGCCAGATGGTTCAAACCCTATGTAGGCCTTTGGCCTCTCAACTGTTGACAGAATCTCTCTCAGTTCTTCCAGCGTAACAACCTCTGCAGTGTTTCTCGCAACCAATTGGATTTTCTCTTCCAGTTCCATAGGAATCCTAAAAACCAAGGAGAATAAAATATTTTGCTTGGATGTTGCTTATATTCCACTCCCTGAAAAAGGTTTATAAGTGAGGACATTATTGGGGAGTGCAGGGTTGAGAATATGGTCAAAGCAGAGCAGAAAACCCAAAATCCTTCGGATTGGTTCCGTGAGCTAGAGGAGGAACTGCTCAAGAAAACTGCAGAGATTATCCAGAGCAGTGGAGAGGAAAGAAGCAAGAAAATGGAGCTGAACAGAACCCTCGTTGAGGATTTTATGAGAATCTGGGACAAATTTAACGATATTCATGTGCACATTACTATGGAGCCACCACATAACCTCTATGCCACATTCAAGAACTATCCAAAGGATTGGGAATTCAAAACAGATTTTGATTTTTCCACGATAAACACAATCCAACTAGTTGACAAGACCCAGACTCAGGGGAGAGTGGGTGATGGAATAAAATTTACATACTATACGGATGAGAAGGGTGTCCTCCACCTCCGCGGTGTCTTTGAGTACTGTGAGGGCGAGAGTTATTACAAATATTCTGGCTGGAAACGCATTTACAATGTGCATGTGCTTTACGATGCACCAATAAACAAGGTCGACATTGACAGAATTCATCAAATTCTAGCGGATGTGGTCAAATCCTGGTACGAATCCCATCTGAAGAAAAACCGGGATATTCTTCTCTCACACATCAAGAATACATACGAAAAGGGTGAAACTTACACCCAGTAATTCATTATCAAGGGTGGGCCCATAGATCAGTGGAAGATCGCTTGCTTCGCAAGCAAGAGGTCGCGGGTTCAAATGGTATTTTGAGATTTCAAACTACCTGAAAATCCCGCTGGGTCCACTCCCAGATTTTTCCTAGAAAAATGTTCATACCCATATTTTGTTAAGTCAAGGCTCTGTTTATTCTCCCTTCTGAGCAAGATTGATTTTTCAGCAGTCACAGTTCCAATTCTCCTCACCGGAAATTTCTTTCTCTTTACCTTTTTCTCAAATTCCTTACTGGAATTTCCATCCACCGTAAAAAGAATTTCGTAATCGCCACCATAAAAAATGAACTCTGAAAGGTCTATGCCGAATTTAGCTGCAATTCTTGGCGCATCTGGATAAACAGGAAACTTCTCATCCCATATAATCCGAAATCCCACATTGTTCAACTCCCCAAGCTGCTGAAGGGCTGCAGCAAGACCATCGGAAGTGTCTATTGCACTCGTGACCACGCCGAGTCTTGCAATCTGTCTGGCTAGCGTGACTCTTGGTGCAATTTCAAGCAACTCCTTTGTGGCAGTTTTCTGCTCATAACCATGCAGGAGTTTAATGTAGGCTGTTCCTCCCCTGCCTATTGTTCCTGTAATGTAAACTGCATCACCT
>JAWACX010000080.1:0-7510 GCA_038896575.1 Thermoplasmata archaeon | reverse complement strand
GAGTTCTTTCATCATCTTTGTGGGCCTGGAATATGAGAGGTATGGTTGTCCCTGTTCTACAATGTCGTCAAAACTCCTGCCATGGTAGAGAAGAATTTTCACCCCTTCTATTTTTAGGTAGCAGGGATTGCTATAACAGAGAACTCTCTCGCCAAGAATTTGCTGGATTTCCATAGGCAATGGAGGTTGAGGCTCGGCCTGCCTCACTGCATCGTGATTGCCTGGAATTACAATTATCCCAATGTGCTCAGGGATCTGGGAAAACAATCTTGCCAGCTCTTTATACTGCTCATAGATATCATCAATTTCCAGCTCTTCCTCCTGATTCGGGTAAACTCCTATACCATCCACAAGGTCTCCAGCTACAACAATGTACTTCACTTTTTTTGCTTCAGGTGAGTTACCATTGAGCCAGTCCGTGAATGCATCCCAGATTGGATAGAGAAAGGTCCTGCTTCCGACATGGATATCTGAGATACAGAGAAGTGCACCAGGGTTCCGGCTGCGGTTAATCTTTCTCTCAATTGCAGGTATGTCCGGGAAAGTCACATCTGATGCATAGATTATTTCCTCATCCCTTGCAAGAGAAAGAGTTCCCCTGATTGCAACAACTGAATCTTTGATGAAGTATTTTGCATTTCTCTCTGGCACATGAGCTTTTATCTTTTCCCCAGAATCATCCTCCAATTCCAGAATAGTGCCTGTCCCGTTCTTTGTTTTTACAGCATCATTCACGATTCCAACAATAATAAAATCACTCTTCTCTCCTGAGCCTCTCTTTCCAAGTTTTTTAACAGTTTTTATCGGCATAATCGGTTTTATTCCAAGGCGAGAGAGAATTGATTTTATCTGTCTGTACCTGTCCAGAAAGAGTTGGGAGTAGAGCTCGGGAGTTGGTTTTATACAGTTCTTCTCGTCCGCATTGTAGACCTTTATCTTCTCCGGCTCCGGAATCTCCAGCATCCTCCTCTGCTCCCTTACTTCACCTGCAGGAGATGCAAGGATCTGGTCAACCTCCGTTGCCACAATAAGATTCTGTGCCATGGCCTCCTGAGTAGTGTAACCACCTGTAACACTCAGTATATCTTCCAAACTCAGGAATCTATCTTCAAATTTCTGGCTGAGCAATCTCGCGATTTTCACGGGCTCAGGCAGCGTCAGAATTTTTTCCAGTTCCTCAACACCAACAATTAATCCCCGTTCATAAAGGATGTCCAGTACCTCCCTTCGGGTCGCTTCCTGCTCAACCATGCAGGTGCATTGCCCTGATTGTTAATAAGGTTTGTGATGCTTAGCGGGGACCCAAAAACATATACTCCACCTAGGTTTTCTATGGCCATGGAAAAAAGTAAGAGTTCGGAAAAAAATCTCAGGAGAAGTGCACTGGCAATAGTGAAGAATGTCCTTGGAATAAGGAAGGGCGAGAGAGTTCTGATAATAACGAATCCATCAAGGGATGTTCTGGCAATCTCAAATGCACTGTATGAGGTTTCAGTAGAAAGGGGTGCGAGGGCAGTCATCTGTATCCAGCCCAGAAAAACTCAGGTTGAATTCATGGAAAAGGCTGTTCGGAAAGCGATTGAATCAGAGCCAGATGTCGTGATGTCTATCTCAGAGATGAAGCTTGGTAAGGATGAGGAGGCCATAGGAAAGCCTTTTTTGGTGGAGGGAAAGGAATATACCCATATCTTTGATGCATACATGGCAATGAAAAGGATAAGAACAATCTGGACACCTGGAATCACAAGGGAAATTTTTGAGAGGGCTGTGGATATTAATTACAGGAAGATGTGGAAGAGGGCAGAAACCCTTGCTGGAATTTTCAACGGTGCAAAGGCAGTGAGAATTGTGAGTGAAAGGGGTACGGATGTGGAAATTGGGATTGAAGGAAGAAAACCGAGAAAGGATGACGGGAATTATCTGGTGCCAGGTACAGGAGGAAACATTCCAGCCGGTGAAGTTTACATTTCTCCAGCATTAGAGAAAACTAACGGAATACTGGTTTTTGATGGCTCTGTCTCCACATACTGGGGTGATGTAGTTGTGAAAGAGCCAGTAAGGGTGGAATTCCGCGACGGGTTTGCAGAGCGATTTACAGGCGGAAAAGAGGCGAAAATGCTGGTAAGGAGCATTGCCCTCACAAGGAGAAAGGTGAAGGAACTGGAAAGAGCTGGAAAATTTGGAAGGGAAAAGGCTGAAATCTACCTTAAAAACGCAACACATCTGGGCGAGATAGGTATCGGACTCAATCCCTCAGCCAGAATAAGTGGAAACATGTTGGAAGATGAAAAGGTGTATGGCACATGCCATCTGGCAATCGGTGCTAATTATGATGAGGATGCGCCCGCCCTCAACCACTACGATTGCCTGATAAAGAAACCCACAATTTATGTACTGCGAAATGGAGAATGGATAGAAATAATGAAAAACGGAAATTTGAAAATTTAGGAAAAATTATTCAAACGCAGATTCAAATTCTTCCTGCAGGTCTATCACCACCTGTTCCAGCACCTCGTTGATAGAACTGCTCTTGTATTCCCGCACGCCACCTACCTCACTTTGAATTCTTGCCAGATAAATATTTGCCTGTTTTATGAACTCAACAGTGCAGATAACCTCTTCTACCATTCGCCATGCCTCCAGATTTGTTCTGTGTTCACCTATATACTATATCCTATATATTTTTATTTCTATCTTTTCCAAATTCTTTTCCAAATTCTTGTCTGCCTCGGAGGGCTTCTTACCTGTATCGGTTTCTTCGGGAGTCTTTGAGCAACGCAAATCCATATTTACCCCTCTGCTCTCTCTCTGAATTATGCAAGTCGTGGAGATAGATGGCGAGAACCTTACCGTTGCGAAATTCATTGCAGTGAGCAGAGAGCATGCAAAGGTGAAACTTGCAAAAAAGGCAGAGAAGAGAATCGCTGACTCCAGAAAAGTGATTGAAAAAATTATTGCCAGCAGCGAGCTTGCATATGGAATAAAGACTGGTTTTGGAGAACTGTGCCAGGTTTCAATTCCACAGGAAGAGATTCTCAGATTGCAGGAAAATCTCGTGCGAAGCCATGCCTGTGCTGTGGGAGCGCCATTGGCAGAGGAAATTGTCCGTGGCGTTATGCTTTTGCGTGCAAATACATTTGCAAAGGGTTTTTCTGGGGTCCGATTAGAACTTGTCCAGCTGCTGATTGAAATGCTCAACCGCAACATCACACCAGTGGTTTATGAGCAGGGTTCTGTGGGTGCAAGTGGAGATTTGGCACCGCTGGCTATGGTTGCACTTGCAATGATTGGCGAGGGCGAGGTGATTTACAAGGGCGAAAGAATGAGGGCTACCGAGGCATTTGCCAGGGAAAAGCTCAGACCTTTGAAGCTTGAGGCAAAGGAAGGGCTTGCCCTCATTAACGGCACGAGTGTGATGACTTCAATTGCTGGCTTTGCTGTGCATGAAAGTGAGGTACTCCTGAAAACAGCTTTAATTGCTACAATGATGTCGCTGGAAGCACTGAAAGGGACGAATCAGGCGTTTAGGAAGGAGGTCTCTGAAGTTCGAAAACACACTGGCCAGAAAAAATGTGCTGAAATTTTTATGAGAATGCTGGAAAAAAGTGAAATTCTTGAGTCGCACAAGAATTGCAAGAAAGTGCAGGATGCCTACACACTGCGCTGCGCCCCGCAAGTGCTCGGTGCAGTATGGGATACACTGGATTATGTGAGAAAAATCGTGGAAACTGAGATGAATTCTGTTACAGACAACCCACTGATCTTACCAGAGGGCAAATCTCTTTCCTGCGGAAATTTTCACGGGGAGCCCGTTGCACTTGCAATGGATTTTCTGGCAATTGCCCTTACAGTCATGGGAAATTTTTCGGAGCGGAGAACTGCACGACTTGTGGACATGCACCTGAGCGGGCTTCCTCCTTTTCTGACTGAAAAGAGCGGGCTTAACTCTGGCTACATGATTCCCCAGTATGTGGCTGCTTCCCTTGCATCCGAGAATAAAATTCTGGCACATCCAGCAAGTGCAGATACAATTTCAACCTCTGCAAACCAGGAGGACCATGTGAGCATGGGTACAACAGCAGCCAGGAAATGTCTCCAGATTTGCAGGAATGTGAGACACATTTTAGCAATTGAGTTGCTTTGTGCGGCTCAAGGCCTTGATTTTCATAAACCGTTAAAGCCAGGCATCGGGGTGCTGAAAGCATGGAAGTTGCTCAGGAGTCATGTGCCCCATCTTGATGAGGACAGGGTGCTTTATCCAGAAATTCAGAAGGTTGCGGATTTGATTGCAAAAGGAGAGTTTGTGCGGGTTGTGGAAAGGGAAATCGGGAAGATGTGAAACTGGTTAAGAGCTAGAAAAACAACATTTATTATTCTCCTCTCCTTGCCTTTCCTTGCCCATTGCCCGTGTGGGGTAGTTTGGATATCCTGGAAGGCTGCGGTGGATTGCAGTGCAAATTGCCTGCAGGATGCAGCAACCTTCAGACCTGGGTTCAAATCCCAGCACGGGCGCTCCATACTGTCTTTCCGAAGGGGTAAGAATGGACATATTTTCGGAAATAATAGAGAAAATAAAATCCGGCAAAATAAGAGATGCTGAGGAGCTGCACAAGGCAAAGATAAAGTTATCTGCTAGATACCACCTTACCAAGATTCCATCCAACACCGAGATTCTGGAAAACGCTGCACCAGAAGATGTAGAAAAGGTGAGGGAGATTCTGAAAATCAAGCCGATGCGGACAATTTCAGGCGTGGCAGTGGTTGCAATAATGACTTCTCCAGCAAAATGTCCACACGGAAAATGCATCTACTGTCCTGGTGGAGAGGAGTTCCAGACGCCTCAGAGTTATACCGGAAAGGAGCCAGCTGCAATGCGGGCAATCCAGAATAAATTTGACCCATACAGCCAGACACTTGCCAGAATCCGACAACTTGAGCAGATTGGGCATGCTGCTGACAAAATTGACCTCATTGTTATGGGTGGCACATTCACCTGCAGGAGCAAGGAATACCAGAGAGAATTTATAAAAGGTGCATTTGATGCAATGAATGGAGAGGTTGCAGGGACGCTTGAAGATGCACATGCACGCAACGAGAAAGCAAGGCATCGGTGCATAGGCCTTACAATAGAAACAAGACCTGATTGGTTCAGCAGGGAACATGCGGACTTTGCACTGGAGCTCGGGGCAACAAGAGTGGAACTCGGTGTTCAGATTGCTGACGATAAAGTGCTGGAGTTTGTGAAGAGGGGCCATGGAGTGGAAGATGTGGTTGCAGCTACGAAAGTTGCGAAGGATGCGGGGTTGAAGCTTGGTTACCACATAATGCCAGGGCTTCCGCTCTCAAACCCGGAAAAAGACCTTGATTGCTTTAAACTCTTATTTGAGAGCCCCGAGTTTCGCCCGGACATGCTGAAAATTTATCCCTGTCTGGTGCTTGAGAACACTGAGCTTTACAGGTTGTGGAAAGAGGGAAAATACAGGCCCTACTCAACTGAGGAAGCTGCTGAGGTGATTGCAAGAATGAAGGAAGTGGTGCCGCGTTATGTGCGTATCCAGAGAATCCAGCGGGACATACCAGCTTACTTGATAGTTGATGGAGTGAAAAAGAGCAATCTTCGCCAGATTGTGTTAGAAAAGCTGGAGAGAGAAGGGAAAAAATGCAGTTGTATTCGTTGCAGGGAGATTGGGCATAACATGCTGAAGAAGAAGGTGAAAAGCCAGAAAATTGAGACAAATGTGCTGGAGTATGAGGCAAGTAATGGGAAGGAATTCTTCATAAGTTTGGATACAGAGGAGGATTTTCTTGTTGGCTATGCGAGATTGCGAATTCCTTCATCTGAGGCATGGAGAAAGGAGATGGAGGAGGGAGCTGGTATCATCAGGGAACTCAAGGTTTTCGGGCAGTCGTTGAGCATTGGCAGAGTTCCCTCTTCTGATCTGCAACAGCAGCACCGTGGATTTGGAAAAAAATTGATTGAACAGGTAGAGGAAATTCTGCACAATCAGGGCATCAAAAAGCTTCTCGTGACAAGCGGTGTGGGTGCAAGAGATTACTACAGGAAACTGGGGTTTGAAAGGGAGGGGGTGTATATGGGGAAGAAAACATGTTAGATATCAATCCTTTTTCTCACTTTCTCAACTTGGTTCCGCAACTTCCGCAGAACAAATCATCAGGCTCTGCTTTAGTGCCGCATTTCGTGCAGTAAACTTCAACCTGGATTTTCGTCCCGCACTTCCTGCAGAATTTATCCCCTGGCTTTATCCTATTTCCACAGCTGAGACAGAGGTCTTTTCCACTCTCCACTGTGACCTCTATCACCTGCGCCTCTTCCTCTGGAGCCACTTCTACAGCCTCTGCCTTTTCCTCAAGCGGTATATGTTCCTCTGCACCGACACCAAGTGCCTTTTTTGCCTTGACAGCAAACCCAAGCGCTTCAGTATACCTGCCTGCTTCAAAATGTGTCCTTGCCTCTGCCAGGTGCTTTTTTGCCATCTCAGTATTGCGTCCTGCACACTCTGCCTCCTTTATTTTTGTTTCAGCCACACCAATTTCGAACTTTGCCGGGAGGTAGTCCTTAGGCATCTTCTTTTTTATCAGGGCTTCCGTGGACATCTCCTCCTCCGGTATCTCTATTGACTCAAGTTCCTTCTTTATCTGCTCTCGCTTTTTCTGCAGTGTTTCCTCATCCATTTCTTCTTCCTCTGGCATTTTTTCCGCCTCCTCAACAATTTTTTCTGTCTTTCTTACCTCATGCTCTTTTTCTGGCTGTTCCTTCACCCCTTCTGCTCTCTCCTCTTTTTTCTCTTCAGCTTTTCTGACTTCTTCAACTTCCACAGGTTTCTTTTCAACTGCAACCTTTTTCTCCTCCTTCTTTTCCTCTGCTTTTTTCTCCCTGGGTGTCGCCTCAACTACCTCTTTCTTTACCTTTTTCACCTTTGGTTTCTGGGCCGCCTCCAGAGAAACCTTTGCTGCCTCAAGTGAGCTCATGCAAGATGTGAAACGATTTTTGGAAAACAAGTCCTTAGCATCGTTCAGCCATTCAATTGCTTCCGCTACATCATAGCCCTCGCTCTTTTTCTTTGCAATCATTATCTCCACAGCCTCAATCGCTGCCTCAGCCTCAATTTTCCGTTCATTTGAGACACCAGATGTGGCGGGTTGCCGCTTTCGGAAAAGTATAAGGATAAGTCGTATGGTTGTGAGCACAATAATTATTCCCAGCACCACAAGTGCAGCATGCGCCAGCATTATCGTGGTATCATCAGGCATTCATCTCACATTTCTGAAATTGCGAGGTATGATTTAATGCTATCGGAAACCTTTTCAGGCTTCGCCCGAAAAGGTTTCATCCAAAAAAGGGGGTACCGTAGGGGGACGAAGTCCCCTCGCCCGAAAAGGTTTCATGGAACCCTTTTGCTCGCTAACGCTCGCAAAAGCGTTCACGGAAAAAAATGGGCAGGTTCGGGGTATGCGAAGCATACCCCTTAATGCGGGTTACCGTAAGGGG
>JAWACX010000079.1:0-7613 GCA_038896575.1 Thermoplasmata archaeon | reverse complement strand
AGGAAGCAGATGTTTACGATTACCTCTACATCAACTTCACTGTAAGTGCAGTGGGGAAGGAGTATTCTATCCAGGTAGTGGGCAAGGATGGAGAAGTGCTGAGCAAGAAGGTGCTTGAAAAAGACATTCAGGCAATGGTTTGGTCAGAAAACACTGAGTTGAGTGCAAGGCTGACAGTTGCCTGTGGAGCTGGTGAGCTTGAACTAGGAATTCCATCCGTAGATGGACAGATAACCACATACACACTGACAATGAGCGACTGGCTTGGGAAGGACGCGACCAGTGTGATATTCACTTCTCATCATGGTGAGAACATTGAGAGCGCTGTGATAGATATGCGCGGCGTTGATGAGAATTTCACTGTATTTTGGTCGGTGCTTCTTCTCTGTGTTGTTTTCATTTTTGTCAGAAGGAAGAAATCTTAATAAACACCGAATGGTATAGCAATCTGATGCAGGAATACAGATTTGCGGTTGGCAACTTAGAAGTAATTCTCAGGCAAGGGGACATTACTGAGGAGGCTGTGGATGCAATTGTAAATGCTGCGAACAACCATTTCTGGATGGGGGGAGGCGTTGCAGGTGCAATAAAGCGGAAAGGTGGTGCTGAAATAGAAAGGGAAGCTGTCAAGAAAGGGCCTGTAGAGGTGGGAAAATGTATCTGGACTCATGGAGGAAAACTCAGGGCAAAGTATGTGATTCATGCCGCAGTCATGGGCCAGGACCTTACTACGGATGCCGGGAAAATTGCAACAGCAACAGGTAATGCCCTGAGAATGGCGGAGGAACTGGGAGTTAAAACAATTGCATTTCCAGCACTTGGCACAGGCGTCGGGGGCTTTGATTATTCAGAATGCGCAAAAATTATGCTTGGAGAAGTGGCCAAATTCCAGGCAAAAACAATAAAAAATGTGGTTTTTGTTCTGTATAGCCAGGAAGCATTTGAGGCGTTCAGGAACACAGCGGTGCGTATGTATGGTTGATAAGGCAAGTAAACAGAGGGCCATGGTTTACATAATGACAGGTGATGCACTCTCTGATGAGGAGAAATACGAGGAGGCACTCAAATACTACAACATGGCAATTGAGATTGACCCTGAAAATGCAGTTGCCCACAACAATAAAGGTGTCACCCTCAACGCAATGGGGAGGCATCTGGAGGCAATAAAGTGCTATGATAGAGCCCTGGAATTGAATCCGAACTATGAGGTGGCATGGTACAACAAGGGCAATGCTTTATCCTATCTAGGTGAGTACAAAGGGGCCATTGAATGCTATCAGAAGGCCTACACAATCAACCCGAAGTATGAGGCAGCTTTTTACGATGAGGCGAGCACAAGATTTCTGATGGGTGATGTGAAGGGCGCAATGGAAGTGATAGACAGATTGATTGGCATGAAACCCAGGAGTGTGAACGGCTGGCTCAAGAAGGGGCAGATGCTGGAGGACCTGGGACAGTTCGAAGCCGCCCTTGCCTGCTATGAAAACGCCCTTCTCATTAATCCTGAAAGTGTTGAGGCCTACAACAGCATTGGTAGCCTCTACTTTGGCATGGAGGAGTATGAAAAGGCAATTGAAGCCTACCAGAAAGCAATTGCTATTGATGATAAAAACGCAGAGACCTGGAACAACCTCGGCTTTACATATTTTGTTCTCGGGTTTTACGATGAAGCATTGAACTGTTACCAGAGGGCACTTAAAATAAACCCTGAGTATAAGCATGCCTGGTATAACATGGGGTACACATACCATGGAATGGGAGTGCTTGAGAAGGCAGTTGAGTGCTACCAGAGGGCAATCAAACTTGACCCGAATGATGAGGTTCTCTGGAACAATCTTGGAAATGCCCTGTACAATCTGAAAAGATACAAGGATTCTATCCCTTTTTTTGTGAACGCTCTTGAAGTAAATCCAGATTATGAGATTGCCTGGAACAACATCGGAAATGCACTGGATAAAATGGGAATGCATGATAAGAGCATAAAGTATCATGATAAGGCGATTGAACTCAACCCGAAATTTGATTACGCATACTATGCAAAGGGTTATGCCCTTCATAAACTTGGTAAATCAGAGGAAGGACTGAAATTTGTTGAGATTTCGCTCGCGCTCAATCCGAACTATGACCATGCCTGGTATGCTCTTGCTGAAATTTATCTTTCGCTTGAAGAACTGGATGAGGCTCTCAGGGCTGTTGAAAATGCGCTTACACTAAATCCTGAGTATCCAGAGGCATATATTTTGAAAAGTGAAATTCTGGAAATGATGGGCAGGGGAGAGGAGGCACTTCTTGCCCTCCAGAGTGGCCTAAAGGCCTCTCAGGCATTGCTGAAATTTGATAGGGATGTTGAGAACCTTGTTGTTTATGAAAGAATCCTGATAAAGCTTGGAAAAATCAAGGAGGCAATTGAGGTGGAGAGTGAGGTGCTCAAGAAAGAGTTCATTGAGGAAGTGGCAGAAAGATTTGCAAAGAATCTTTTTGATACTGGTAACCATACAAAGCTCATTGAGGTTTTTGGTTGGAGGAATGATTTGCCAGGTAGTGTCGCGCTTCTCCTTGCAAAAAGCTATTTTGAACTCGGGGAAAAAGAAAAGGCACTGCGGCTCTATGATGAGATGCATGCAAGAACAAAGAAAATTGAGTTCATTGTGGAAAAACTCAAAATCCTCTACGAATCAGGCTTATCCGAAATTTCAGACCTCATACGGGAACTCCCGGAAAAAAACATTGATGCTATTGCCCTGCTTGGGAATTACTATTTTGAGAAAAAAATGTATGCAGATGCACTTACTTGCTACAATTATTATGTTAAAAACAGTGAAAATATCGAGATATGGTACAGAAAAGGACTCTGCCATCTTCACCTTAACCAGTTCTGGCAGGCAGAGTTCTGCTTTGACTACCTCACCGGTGCCTTTCCTGATTCTGGCCTCGGATGGTACGGAAAATATCTGGTATTGAAGAAAAAGGGGAAGGAGAAGAAGGCAAAGGCAATGCTGGAAATCGCAATTTCAAAGGAGGACGGGATTCCAGAGGTTGCTGGAGATGCCGAAGCGAAAGTTTCTGGTAGTCTGTCATGAGGCTCCCACGGATGGAGCCTTTAGTTTGGATGATTTACCGGGCTCTGGTGGAAGAATAGATGTGGCAGCCAGATGTGCGGTCGCAGGTTTGCTGATTTCCTATGGGATAAGGAGGGATGCAGAAATAATTCTGTTCTTTCGGAAGGAGCCAAGGCCAGGACTTACAATAAAGATTTCCGGTGGGAGGGTGAAATACCTTAATCCAGATGAGAGGAGCACTGCGGCTCTGCTGAGAAATGCAATGATAAAGTACAGGGGTGAGCCAATAGAGAGTTCACCAGGTGTGGAGGTTTTCACAGCAAATCTGGATGGAATTCTTGCTCCTGAGAAAAATGTTTACTATTTAAAAGAGGACGGAATACCTGCTGAGAGTTTTGAGTATCCTGATGAAATGCTTTTTGTGCTCGGGGACCACAGGGATTTGACCCAGGAAGAAGAGAATGTAGTGCTGAAGTATGCAAAGGCAAAACTTAGCCTTTCACCCCTCTCCCTCTATACAGAGCAATGTATCACGGTAATTCACAACATCCTTGACAGGAAATTTTCAGGACTTGTACCAGAAAATCGAGAGCAGAAGTCCGTTGAGCACGACAAGGGCAAATAGGGGATATGTCAGGACACTCAGGGATTCAAAAAGAATCCCTCCAGCCAGTGCACCTGCAGCCATACCGGCGGAAAGTGAGAGATGATACACTCCCATGGCACTGCCAGTGTGAAAAGTTCCTGCAAATCGCATCACCATTCTCACAGTTGCGGAAGAAATTCCAGCCCAGCCAAATCCCATCAACCCATTGAGAACTATTGCTGTGAGTAGAAGAGGTGTTGAGGGCAGGACCAGGATGAAGGTAAAGCCAGATATAATGCCTATTCTGAGTGCAGTGGAAATTTTCAGAAGTTTGTCCGCCTTTATCCGTGTTACAATAAAATAGCCAAGCGTACAGGCAAAAGCACTGCTGAGATGGACACCGAAAATTCCAGTTCCAGAAACCCCTCCTTTGAGCAGAACCACAGGAAGAACTGTGTTAAAACCGGCAAAGCCGAATACCATCATCCCGAAACCCAGAGATAGCCAGTAAACCCTGCTCTCAACACCTCTCAGTTTCAGTTTCGGAGCAATTTTTGAGGGAAGATAGTGGAGCCTTTCAAATATCCCGGTGTTTATTTTTACAAGCTCTGATTTGGAGAGCATCGGTTTATGTGGAGCCTTATCAGGCAGAAAACTCGCAAGCGCAGCTCCAAGGGCAAAAGCGGTAAATACAGTGAAGAGGAGAAACCGGAGTCCGAATTCATCCGGGAATTTCTGAAGAAAAATAGCTGCTATTCCAAGAGCTATGAGTGTGCTTGTGGATATCACAATGTTGTAATTTCTCAATCGGTCCCTGTACTTACCCTCACCAATCTGGGCCACAAGTGTGCTGCCAAGCAATCCGAAAATACTGAAGAAGAAGCCAAGAAGTGCACTGGCCAGAATCAGCCAATAAAAATTCTCGCAGAAAATTCCAATCAGTGCTGAAACTGCAACCCAGAAAAATCCGAGTATTGCAAGGCTTCTGCGTTCCTCGTGTCGGTCAATCCAGCTGCCCCAATAAACAATGCCAAGCATTGAAAAAAGAGAAACAAACATGTTCAGGATTCCAACCTCACCCGCTCCGAGTCCAAGAGCAAGCAGAGCCAGGAGTGGAAGAATGTTTGAGAAAATTGCATAACCGAACTGTGCAAATCCAAATGGAATGTAAAACTTTTGCATAAAAATAATTTATTTTATTCTGTGTACCATAAAATCTGCAAAGAGGTTCAGGATTTCGCGTTCCCTGTTGTTTGGGAGTATCTTAAGGCACTCCTTTGCTTTAATGGAGAACTCTACAGCAACCTTCTCCGCATACTTTATAGACCCTGTCTCCTTCAGAAGATTAATACAGTTCTCAATTTCCTCTGGTGTTGCGAATCTGTTTCCAAGGCAGGAGACAATTTTCTTTTTCTGGCTCTCACCAGCATTTGCAAGGGCATGAACAACTATAAGTGTTCGCTTCCCTTCCTTCAGGTCTCCGCCCCTTGGCTTTCCAGTTATTTCTGGATTTCCCAGGAGGTCAATTATGTCATCTGCAATCTGGAACCCGATGCCCACAAGGCGTCCGAACTCTGCACAGCTCTCTATCTGCTTCTCACTTCCCTCTGCAATTATTGCACCGCCCATTGCTGCAGTTCTGAACATCAGGGCAGTTTTTTTCTCAATCATCTTCAAATACTCTTCCTCTGAGATGTTGTAGCGCTGGGCAAAGTCCATGTCCATCTGCTGCCCCTCTGCAATCCCCAGCACCATCCTTGCCGTTTCTCTGAGCAGCCTTCGCACGATTGCATCGCTGGCCTCCACACTCTCCAGCACCTCAAATCCCTTTGCAAATAGGGCATCGCCAACATCTATCGCATAGGCCAGACGGTAGTGCTCATCTGGATGAATTGTTTTGTCAGCATGGATGCACTTTATTTTTCTCCGTGTTTCAGCCATATCCATGATATCGTCATGCACAAGGGTAAAATTATGTATCAGTTCAAGAGCGATTCCAAACAGCATTGCCCTGTCGCCAGCACCACCAATGCAATCTGCAGTGAGCATTGCAAACAGGGGACGCCAGCGTTTCCCGCCTGCGAAAGGATACCTCTGCATTCCCTTGAGCAAGGGCTCGTACTCGCCCTGGGAAAGCAATTCCTTTATTTTTGCATCCACCTTCTCCCTGCGAGCAGCTATTTCTGGGAACTCGGAAATGTCGTTCATCTCTCAATCCTCCATGTACTCCTTCATTTTTCCAACGATAATGCAAGGAACCTTCTTCAACTCCTCAATATTTTTTACACCCAGGAGAAACATCACAGCCTTCAGTTCTTCCCTTATTGCCGCCAGTTTTCTTTCCAGTTTTTCCCGCCCCTCATGTGCAGGCTTAAGCAGTGCCTTTGAAATTCCAGCTACATCAGCACCAAGTGCAATTGCCCTTGCAACATCCAGTCCGTTTCTTATTCCCCCGCTCGCAATGAGGGGCAAACCCTTAACCTTAGCCTTCAGCACACAAACTGGAGATGGAATGCCCCAATCCCCGAGTGTAACTCCGAGCATCGCATGGATGTAATCTTTTTGGAGCAATGCCCTGTACTGCTCCACCTTTGCAAAACTCGTGCCGCTCAGCCCTGAGATGTCTATCGCCTTCACCCCTGCAGCCCTCAATTTTTCTGCGTTTTTCCTTGATATCCCGGCACCTGTTTCTTTCACAATTACAGGCATTGCAGAAGCAAATTCCTTTATCTTTGCGATACAGCCCCTGGCATTCTTGTCCCCTTCCCGCTGCACGACTTCCTGGAGATAGTTAAGGTGGATTGCCAATGCATCACCGCCAACCATCTCAATCGCTTTCTTTCCATCCTCAACTGTGAGAGCTTTGGCATCTCTCTTCTGGGGCACAAGCTGAGGGGCACCAAGATTCGCTATTTTGAGGGGAATGTTGCGGGCTTTTACCACCTCATAGGACTTTAGGTCGCCACCCTCAAATGCCAGTCTTTGACTTCCTACACCCATTCCAATTCCGAATTTTTCTGCTGCTCCAGCAAACCTTTCATTGTATTTCTCTGCCTCAGGGATTCCACCAGTTATGGCATTTATTATCAGGGGCATTTCCAGTTTTTTATCCAGGAATCTTGTTTCAAGTGAAATTTCATCGTAGTCAATCTCAGGCAGTGCATTGTGCTCAAAAAGGATGTCATCCCAGTAGTTATAGCTCGCATCCACATTTTCTCGCAAACAAATTTCCAGATGCTCCATTTTCCTTTTGTGTGCAGTCATTTTATCACGACCTTGGTTCCCTGAATGTCTTTTCCTATAAGTGCATTTCTGAAGTTTTCAATATTTCTGCCCGAGATTATCCATATCTCTGATTCCCTTTCCCCGGACAAAAATTCAAAACATTTCTGGATTTTTCCAAAGATACCTCCGGTGACATCAATCCCAGGGCTGGCAGTCTTCAGGGTGGTAATATACTCCGGTGAAATTTCCCTCAAAATTTCCTCATTTTTTTTCGGAGGATATGCCGCATAGATTCCAGGAACATCGCAGAGAAAAATTATCCTTTCCGGCCGAAAATGGGTTGCAAGCCGCAAAACCAAATCATCACCAGAGCAGATGCTGAAGCCAAGTTTTTCATCAAAAACCACATCTCCAAATGTTATGGGGAGCAGGGATTCTCCGAGCGCATCCCTGAATCTCTCAACATCCATCTCCTTAAGCTTCCCATACGAATTCCTTACGATGGAAACTGGGGGTAAGGATACAGCGGGAAGGCCAGCCTTGTAAAATGCCTCCATTATTCTGAGATTGAGCCATCGCACATCGCAGTGCACCCTTGTAAACCCGAGGCTCTGGTTTTTTATCTTCTGGCTTCTACCAGCCTGTAATTGATACTCCTTTGCCTTTATGTGACCAAAAGAGCCTGCACCATGGACTACAATAACTCGCTTACCAGCCTCCCATGCCTCCTTTACCTCTTGAGC
>JAWACX010000078.1:0-7694 GCA_038896575.1 Thermoplasmata archaeon | reverse complement strand
AGTGCTTGCAATCTTGAGATGTCTGAAGTAGTATGTGCCGTTCCAGTATCTTGTGTTACTCACCGTGAGATTTCCGTTTGCATCTACATCTGTAGCATTCAACCCGCCATATGCCACCGTATTATTTTCCAGCCGTAACGCACCTTTTGTTGTGGAAGTGTAGCGGTCGTTCACAAGGACTACCTTGTTATAACTGCCTGTAAATTCCGTGAGAAGTGAGGAGCCATAACTTCCATCACCACCCACCCTTACTCCTTCCCTTCCCACAAAATATGCAACCTCGCTTGCGTCCTTCTCGCCAAGCCAGTTACTCATCTCAAAATAGAACTTGGAGTTTGGGTCAATGCCAGGCAGTTTATCAAGCCCGACGCTGAACTCAATCCTGCCATTGCTCAGCCCGTGAGCAATTCCCGGGTTCTGGATTTCCTCTGCCCTGACACCATTCTCCCATTTCCATGCTTTAGCACTTATCACCTCGCCATTCCTTCCCTGGAGTTCAATCAAATACCCATGCTGAATCATTGCTGGATTGAATGTGTTAATTGTGGAGTTGAGCAATTCAATGTAAACCCTTGCCACATCCAGGCCAAGATTTTCCTTCAATACAACTGGGCCTACTGGCCCCTGCTGTGGTCTTGCTCCCAGCACCGGGATTTCGCAGCCGGCAAGCATTGTGCCATCAACCGCCATGTAGAAGTATGCATTGCTGGCTATTGCACTTGCATACTCACGCAAATCAATGTTCTGGCCTGCATCACCACTTGCATCGCTGCCCTTCTGCACACCCTGCCAGTCCCCAAACGCCCCGTCTATTACAATGCCAGAGGGCAGAGAGCCAAAGTAGGCCTTGCCACCGCTGCCCACAATCCTGCAGGGTACATTTGTGTTCACGCCAGAAACTGCAAACCCATACGCAACGCCCTCGCTCAGGCTCTTTGCCCTGCACCTCACTGTAAGTTCCTCATCCACTCCCAAATCCTTCTTTGGCAAATCCACAGTTGCATTCTCCAGGCTCACGGCCTCAACATGGACCCCATTGCCCTTTGCAACCAGTCTCAGCTCCAGCACATCAGCATCTGCATTCACCACATCATTGCCAATAAAATTCTGGTAAATCACAAGGCTTCCTTCTGTTTTGCCTACCAGCGCCATGCCCCGCTTCTCTGCATAACCATTTCCTTCATAGTGTCGCATTACAACAAGGCTCACAGGGTTTGCCAGGCCCCCAATTCTCGCATAACCCTCCACCACATTCTCCCTCTTTTCCACTCTTACCTCACCAGCATTCTCCCAGGCACTGTAGTTCAGCTCTGGTTTTGTGGAGAATGTATCCTCAATGAATCTTGAAACAGATGCTGACCGAATTTCGCCATCATAGCCGGAAACCTCAATCTTTGCATCTGCACCCAGGCACTCAATTTTATAGCCTGTCTCTAAATTTCCATCGGTATCAACAAAAATAAGCAAGGAATCATAACCATTGTGTATACCATTAAACAGATTACCAGAAACCTTTGCATAGAAGTAAACCTTCTCACTCTCATAATAAACACTGTATTCACTTAGGTTTATGTCTTGATTTGCCACTTGCAAATCGTCTGTATATCTTGCAATTCCCAGCCAATCTTCTAGATTCCCATCTATTTTTATTTTAGCTGGTGATTGAAAAGCATACAAAACTAGGAAAATGGATGAGAGTATCAGAGCGCAGGCGAAAACTCCCAATACCATGTGTTTTTTCTCTCCTTTTCTCACCTTTTGGACTCTTCGTTGTATTTTAGTTCCATTTACTAATCCATGTGTTTCTTTCCTTTTTTCTTCCAGAGGCTTTATATCTCTTCTTGAGACCGTCCTCCCTTTTGCCTCTTCCTCCAGTACCTCCTTTACAATCTCCTCCAGAATTTCTAATTTTTCCTTTTCCGCAGAAAGCTTTATTACTGGATTCCCGCATGCAGGACAATATATTACTTTATCTTCCACTCTCTTTCCACATTTATCACATTTCACCAGTAATTTTACTGCAACCTCCTCATTTATCGGTATTATCTCTGTAAGGTATTCCATAAGAAGTGCTTTCTCTTTTTCCTTAAAAATTTTGAGTGGAGCATATGCAAGAAAAACAGAGTTATGAAGAGACACAAAATTCGCCATACCCTTCACAAACTCAAACAGTTTCTCAAAACCATTCTCTGCCATAAGAAGTGAGATAGCATCAATCACTATTACTGATTTCTTGTGGGTCTTTATGAATTCCATTATTGTCTGGCTGATCTCAAACTCAAGTCTCGTAGGCTCTAATGTCTTATGGCTCTCAGTTGGTGATGTAGTTAGCCAATAACCTTCTTCGTTTTTCACCCATCTGAAATCCTCAATTACCTGCTCTGGGTTTCGTCTTGTAAGATAGAGGACACTATAACCACTGCTTGCAATTTTTTCTGCAACTGAGTAAAGAAATTTTTCAGAGGATGTGATGTAACTCTTCCCCACCTCAATCACTATTTCTCTTGCACACATTTTTTGCCATCCTCCCTATGGGGAAACAAGGCCGCAAGATTATGGGAAGAACGTAATTAAGTATATAGAACTTTTGCGTTTTTGTGGAGAACATCTCCATGTTTTCCAGCAATAAACCTGAATGCCAGAATGTCTTTTTCACTTTTCCGGCGCACTGCAATCTGTGCATCAGGAGTTAGCCACACCTGACAATCTATAGGTACCTCCACAATAATGGGCAGTATTTTCCTCCAGTAAGTCTTTTAACTGACCTGTGTGAATTTTTGGGCGGCAATTCCAAAGACCCAAAACTGAATATACCCGGTGCATTTTTGCATGGTGATGCAGGGCTATTCCTGGGGCTATCTGGCTGCCGCACTGCTCTTCAACCTGATAAATGGTGCCGCAATTGTTGTGTTTCCGCTCTACATGCTCAAGTTGAGCGAGGACTATCTGATGGCAACACTTGTGACAGGGCTTCCGCTCTCAGCCCAGGCTCTTGGTAATTATTTCTGGGGCAGAGTTTCAGACAAGCTGGGAACAAGGAAATTACCTGCGGTAGTTGGCTGCACCACAGGAAGCCTCCTTTTTCTCCTTCTCCCTTTTCTTTCTCCGCTCCAGTTCATTGGCATGCGCACAGCCCAGAACATGCTCCTGAGTTCTCAGGTCTTGCTCCAGAACCTTGCCTCTGACACCAAGGCCAAAAAGGGAAGCTCGCTCGGAACCCTCAATCTTTATTCAAACATTGGCGTTGTTGCTGGCGCCCTCGGATTTGTGTTTCTTTTGCCTGCAGAAACCCTTTCCCGGGATTTTATTGCCTTTTTCTCAACTGGTTTGGCGCTCACAGGCATTGCTGCCACCTTTTTCCTCTATCTCTCGGAAGATGTGCCATTTAACGCCATGGTAGGAAAGAGAAGAAACACCACAGTCTACCTTCTCTTCCTTCTCATAGCGATAGTGATGTGGGGGAACTATACAGTGTTCTCAATCTTTCCAGTTTACATCGCTGACTTTTCAGTCCCTGTTGGCAGCATAACCTTAACAGGTATAAAGCTCACCGGCATCTTTATTGCAAGCTCAAGCCTCACTGGAATTCCTGCAAGCTACATTGCCGGGAAATTCACGGATAAATACAGGAAGGAGAGGCTTGTTTGTGCAACCCTTCTGATTTATGCTCTAATCTGGTTCATCCTTGCGTTCACAACCTCGCTTCCAATCATTTACTTTATCTGGGTTCTTCCTGTATGGCTATTCCTCGTGCTCCCGGTTACTGCAGCAAGTTCTGAAAGTGTGGGAATTGAGGAAAGGGGCTGGGCAATTGGGATGATAAATGCGGGCATTGGCCTGGGTGCTTTGCTCGGAAGTTATACCGGGGGCTGCCTCTCAAACCTCTACGGATTCCCTGCAGCATTCCTGGCTGGAAGTTGCATCGTGCTCTCAGGCCTTTTACCCCTGGCACTCTGGAGAAGTTCATCAAGAAAGATGTACTGCTGGACATAGCCCGCAAATCTTCCAAATCTTTTCCTTGCAAAATCTCCAAGGATTCTGTATGTGCCGGGTTTCAACTGCCTTCTCCCGAGTTCTGGATTCACACACTCCAGTTCCCTGTAATTCTGTTTTCTGAACCAGGATTTTATGTGCACATCAATTGGAAAAGCCATGTAATGGTGTAAGCTGAAGAGAGAGACGCAATCCGCAACTTTCTCACCAACACCTTTAATAGCAAGGAGGGAAGCCCTTGCACCTGCATAATCCATCCCAGCAATTCTCTCAAGATTAAGTTTTCCATCCAGAATTTTTTCAGCAAGTTCCAGAATCCTGGCCCTCCTGAAACCGAGACCACAATCATTCAGTTTTCCAGGGCATTCCAGCAACTTCTCAGGCCCCGGGAATGTGAAGTAGGTTTTTCCTCCATCCACAATTCTCCTTCCGAAATTCCCGCAGAGCTTTTCCACCATCCCCTTTATCCTCTGTATGTTTGTATTTGTGGCCAGCATAAAGGAAACAAGGGATTCGTAGAATTCCTGGTTGAGAATTCTCAGGCCCCTGTATAAGCCAGGAAGATGGCTCACCTCCGGTCTCCTGAAACTCTCCTCAACAACCTCTCCCATATCCTGTTTGAGCCCGAAATACTCAAGGAATTCCTCCATACTGAAACCAGTAAATGTAACCACATTACCCTGCTGTGCAACCCTGCACACCTTCTCCCTTACTACCCCGACCCAGACCTCACCCTCCTTTCTCCATCTGAAGGCCTGGCCACTCTCAAGGGTCAAATCCACATTGAGTGGATTTTCTGGCTCTATGATGTATTTCATATCAGCACTTCCACACCCTTCTCTGTCATCCTCAGGAGCGAGGGATTTTTCATCCTCTTCCATCTCAGCCCTGGATGTTTCAACCGCTCTGAACATACAACATGGAATCCCTCCCTGCTGGCATAGTAGAGGGAGAAGTAATTTATGCACTTCCTTGCGTCCCTGTAAGCATAAATCTCACCAGGGGAGAGAAGAAGAAAATTCAGTGCTGTGTAGTTAAGGCTCTCCCTGAGTTTCCTCACGCTATGGATAAGCCCTTTCTCTATCTCCTTCAAAAGCTGCTGGAAGATGTATTCGCTATCTATCATTCCTCCATGGGCCATAGCCCTGTAATTCTCCAGGCTTCCATTGTGCGCAAAGAAATATTTTCTCCTTTCCTGTTCTGCGAAAAAAGGGTGGCTGTGCTGTGCTGAGACTGTCTCCTTTTCAGAGGCCCTCCTTAAATGCATTATCAGGTAAACAAGCTTGAGCCCAGTGACCTCCTTCAGAACCTCATTGATTTTCTGGCTTTCTGTTGCCGGAACCCCTTCTCTGTAAAAGAGTTCCTTTTCGCCAAGCATGGCAATGCCCCAGCCATCCTTATGCCCCCTTGTCCTGTCACCGCTGCACCCGAAATCCGCACCTATCTTTCCCTTCTCTGCTAAGGCAACAAAATCGGCAAGAAGTTGTTCTGGCACTCCCCTGCTGGAAATCACCCCTAACAATCTGCACATGGAGGGGAAATGGTGTATGTGTATATTAAGTTAGTGGCTCTACTCTATCCAAAAACCTGGCTGAAGAGGTTCGTGTAGATTGGCCCCTCAGGTGTAAGCACGCTCTTCTTAAGATGCACTGCATTCACCTGCACATCCCCAAAGTTTCGCATTGCGTTTTCCTTTATCAATCTCTGGAGCACATTCAGGTTCCGCCTGCCCTTCACCCTTGCAACTGTAAGATGTGGGGTAAAGGGTCTGTCCTCCTTTGGAAAACCTGCTTCAACCAATTTTTCGTTGATGCAGGTACTCATCCGTTCAAGCTCAGCTGGATTTGAAATTCCAATCCAGACCACATTTATGTGGTTGAGGTTCGGAAAGGCCCCGATTCCACGCAGCTTTACCAGGAATTCCCTTGCTGGAGCACAGTTCCTGAGTATGCCAGAGATTTCCTCAACTGCACTCTCCTCAATGTTACCAAGAAAACGGAGGGTGATATGTATCTGGTGCAGAGAGACCAACCTCAACTCACACCCGGTTTCCCTGAGTTCCCTGTGGAGTGCCTTTATCTCCTCTGTAGGCTCAAATTCCACTGCAATAAACGCCCTAATCATCCTGCTCCTCCTCGCCAGAGAAATGAAGCAAAGCAAACCCTAATGCTACAATCCCGGCAGTGGTGATGAAGAAAAGGAGCGTGTCCAGGATGTCAAATCCTATCTGGAAGGCAAGGGCATAGAGGAGATAGACTGCGACTCTTGCCGTGAAAACTGCGGTTCCAACTGCCCTGGATTTTGAAGGAAAACGGAGGAATGCCCAGGCAACATAGAAGGTGAGCAAAAGGACTGAAAGCGCAGCCAGGCTTTCGGGATAAATGTAGATGCCATCCGGGAGTGGCAGCAGGGGCACAGAGAGAAATCCCAGAATGGCTCCAAGGATACAGAGGAAGGCAAGGTAGGCAGGAGAAACGCCATAAATCTTGATGTAACGCCTTGCAAGCCTTTCAGGGCTTTCCAGATTTTTCACAAACCTTTCCTCGCCCTGATGAGTTTTTACCCCTGCATCTGCAGCCCTGCTCTCTATGTCATCCCTGATCTCTGCAAGAATTTCCTTCCGCTTATCTGCACTTACTGGAAGAAGTGCCAGTTCAACCCTTCTCAAATATCTCTCAATTCCACCTATTTTCCCACCACCCTCTCAACACTCCCAATTACCTTTTCCCATTCCGCCAGCAGTTTCTGGAGTGCTGCCCTGCCTTCCTCGGTCAAAACATAGTATTTTCTCGGAATTCCCTGTTCCTGGATTACCCAGTCGCTCTTAACATACCCCTTCTGCTCAAGTCTATGCAAAGCTGGATAAAGGGTTCCTTCCTTCAGGTCCAGATACCCACTGGAAAGTTCCCTGAGCTCCTTTATTATCTGGAAACCATACTTTCGCTCCTTGGCCAGAGAGGCAAGAATGCAGAGCGGAATTATCCCTTTTTTGAGTTCTGCACTCCATTCGCTTTCCTTCATCTTACTCTCCTGCAGAAAATTCGTCTGATTTCTTCTGCATTTGCAGGTTCATTCTCCCTCTTTATGAGTTTTGTCCTGGTTTTGATTGAGGTGATTACCACCTCGCCATGCCTGGAATTCAGGATTTCGCCAACATAGAATTCCTCGTCTGGCTCTGCAAAAACTGCAAATGACCTTGTAATCTTTCCTTCATTCAAAGCCAGTTTTACCCTTACCTTCTCCACATCCTTTACCCACAGCCTCTCAACCTCCACTGCCCTTGCACGGGTTACCACCTTTCCCCCTGCCTCCACCTTTGTCACCTTAACCCTTCTTCCTGAAATCCTCAGTGTTTCTCCTGTGACAATCTCCTCGTCCGGTTCAAACTCAACCTTCTCTGCCCTTGTTGTTTCGCAGGAACTTATGTTCACATTAACAAGAACTGGCTTTTCCTCCACAATCTCCACATCCCTTGTTGCACCGCAGGCACTGCATTTTATCACACCCTTAAACCTGAGGCACTTTCCCTCTGTGAGCTTTCCCTTCAAAACCCTGTGCCTTGTCTCCTCCTTGCAATTCTCGCAGAAGTAGGTGAGAGTTTTGGGCTGCATTGAACCAAAGATGGATTTCTGGTATATATGTGTTAGCCCAGGGATTCAGAGCAGGCACAGGGAAACCAATATATACCCAAACATAGATTA
>JAWACX010000077.1:0-7775 GCA_038896575.1 Thermoplasmata archaeon | reverse complement strand
GAGTATTTTTTCCTTCAGAAAATCAAGGGCAAGGAAAATGTCGCAGGAGTAAACTGTGGCTGTGAGTTCATTGTTTGTCTCATCCGTTTCTGTGATTTCGTTCTTGCGGGTCAATCACAGCTCTCAGTGTGTATTTGCCTGCATCAGGAAGTGTAAAATTGTGCCGGACACCCAGCTTTGATTGGAAAGGATTTTGGGTTTTTTGGCCAGTAAATTCTTTTTCCGGGCTCAATGGTAAATCCCCATACGGAGCCTTCTTCAACCAACTCTTATGTCCCTCGTTCAAACCTCCCCTTTAACCGCCACAAATTTCCCATAAAGCACACCCTTAAGTGACCTCAGATTCTCAGCCAGTTTTTTCATTTCAGTCATCTTTCCCCGCAGCGCGAGAATTTCCATGCAAAGATGCTCAGAGATGTGAATATGGGTTGTGGAAACTATGTAAGCATGCCATCTATGCTGGATGTGGAGGAGTTTCTCCACAACATCGCCCGCATCATGGTCGTAAACAAGGGTGAGAGTCCCAAATCCTTCCGCGTCCTCAGCGGCAGTTGCCTCCTCCAGCAAAGCATCCCTTATCAAGTCCCTGATGGCTTCCGACCTGTTCGTATAACCCCTGGCCTTTATGAGCCTGTCAAATTTTGCAAGCAACTCTCGCTCTATTGAAACACCAAATCTCTCCACAACCATTCTCTCACCTATATTCTCAGCAGAAACTCCTTCATTGTGAGAGGCCGAAACCTCTTCCGCATATCTTTCAGGAGTTTATCATAGTAGTTAGTTTGATTTATCGCATTTTTGAGTTCTTTCTCCAGAATTTCCTTCTCCATAATCAAAGCTGAGAGTTTTGCCCTGAGTTTTTCTATTTCGTTCTCAAGTTCTCCAACCCGTTTTGCGAAGGTTTCTGCGGGCTGCAACTTACTTCACCTCCTCCCTGAGCTTTGTGATGTGGGTATCCAGATTTCCCCTTGGTTCTGCATGGAGCATTTCCATCATCCTGCTTAATTCTAGTTCCAGCTCACGAAGTCTAGCAGTAGCATTTTCTATCTCGGTCTCCACAGCTCTCAACCTTCTACTAAGTTCCGCACTTGCCTCCTCCCACTTTTTCTTCTCCCTCAGGGCCATTGCAAGGTCAGTGAGTTTCATTGTCCCGCCTCTTCCAGAGTTCAGGGTTCTCATAGAGGGCATACATCTCTTCCTCTGCAGCCTTCCCTTTCCGTTCTGTTTGCTCTATCAGCCTGAAAATTTCCTCCTTGTTGAGAATCCAATAATGAATTCTCCAGGGTTTCCCCTTCTCTACAGTTGTGTCCTCAAAGCCAGACCTGAGAATTCCATGGTCCTCAAGAAAATAGAAGATGTCTCTATCCTCGTTACTCAGCATGTTATCTATTATTCTATCCTCAAAGCCGAAAAAACTCATAACATACTCTGCCAGTTTTTCAATATCCTCCTCTTCGTAAGCCTTTCCCTTCAATTTTTCTCTTAGGGCGGCTGCCAGCATTTCCACTGATACTATTCCCATTGTGCTCAAACCCTGTATGCCTTCATTACACTTATTCTTTACGGAAGAAATTCCCATGGTGCTCCCAGAGGCCCCTGTAATTTCTTATCCCACGCCTGACAAGCAGAAGGAGGCAAATAAAAGAGCTAAGGAGGAGCAGGAGGGGTATCAAATAGGGAAGGAAAATGGAATAGTCTATCTGGTTTCTCAGTGCGATTGAGATTACATATTGGGAAAAGAGGCTCTCTGTGTTATCCAGGGGATTTATCAGCTTGGATTTAACGGTAAGATTGAAAGATCCATTTGTGATGAGCATTGTATCCAGCTTGAAGGAAAATTCCTCGGAGCCAGAGATATCAAACCGTTTTGCAATGAGGAGTTGCGCATCAATAAATATTTCCACTCCCAGGTTGAATATTGTGTACTTTGCATGATTTACAATTCTCAGAGAGACCTCAACAATCTCTCCTCTTGTGAGGGTCACGCCCAGCGGTGTGTTTTCCTGCAGGGTTTGATTTACAATGTATTTTCCCAGTGTGAAAACCAGTTCCATCTTCACGGCAACACACACAGTGGTGGTTCTGTTCACGATTTCGCCATCAGCATTACACTCTATGGAGAGCGACTTATAACCTGGAGAGCCAGGAATCCATGTAAAGTTAAAGGAGTAGTTCTTGCCAGGATATGTGTTCCTGATAATTTCAGACCCTATTGTCCTGTTTCCCTCTGGAGAGAGCTCAACAAGTGTCACCTCAATTCTGGTATTCGCAGAGAGGCTTATGATTTCCACCCTAAATGAGACACTCTGATTTATCTCAGGAAATCTCGGGGAGTATTCCAGGCTTACAATCTCAATGTTTTTTGTTGCGTAAAACAGCACCCTGCCTGGATTTATATCAGGGATTCCTGACTCTGTTGTAATAAATACCTCCTTTGTGGAGTTACTGGGTTCGTAGAAGAGGACGCTGTTTGAGTTTCCGAGGTCGGTAGCGCGTTTCTCACTTCTATATCTGACCGCACCTTTTTGCACATCCACAATGTACACATACCCGTCCCATGTGGTGCAAGCCACATCCTTTATTCCATCTCCTTCAAAATCTCCGATTGCAACCCCGAAAATCTGGGCATGGGAAATGAATATTTGCCTTATGCTCGCGCTTCCTCCGCTCAGGTTTCCAATTGAAATCAACCAGAGATTTCCATCACCACTTCCAGCCACAATTTCATCAACACCGTCACCGTCTAGGTCTTCAACATCCAGTGCGGATAAAATTCCAGGAATGTAAGGACTGATGAATTTCTGTGTAAACTGACCATAGTAATAGTCCAACACTCGCACAGTGCTCTCCGTGTTTCCCCGCCAGTCCACAAAAACAATGTCCTCTCTTCCATCTCCATCCACATCTCCTATTTTAACCTCAAAAACCGCGTCCTGGGTCATCGTCATTCCTTTCACATAGAGAAGCCCTGAATTATAGGTATATACGGAAATGCTCGCTGTTCCAGTACCCACAACCACCTCGTTTACTCCGTCCGAATCAATGTCAGCCACGCATAGCCCGAAAATTGCACCGTTGGTGAAGTGTGATTTATCCCAGTCCAGAAGAATTTGATTTTCCATAGCATCAATTATGTAAAGATGCCCATCATGGGTTGCCACAAACACCTCTTCCCGTCCTTCCCCGCACACATCTCCCACAGCGATTTTCCTCACATTTCCGCTCAAGGCTGGTGATTCCCATATAGGCATTCCATTCTCCAGCGAAAGGGCCACAACCCTGTTACCGGAGCCTGCAAGCACCACAGAGGTGCCATTCCCGAAAATATCCCCAAGTGCAAGTCCCCAGCAGTATGGAGAAAGGTCAACGCTAACCAATCTGGGTTTCAGGAGTTTGTTTTCCTCCACCTCCCCCTTTACCGAAGGAGAGTTGAGGAGCGGAGCAATTAGCAGAAAGAACCCAATTACCAGAGCCATTATTCGCATTCAACTGGACCCATTATTTTCACCCTATATAAAAATTTGGTTGGTATTTCTCAAAAATTTTTCTTGAGTTTGAGGCGCTCCCTTACAACATAAATCTTAAATCCTACCTTTCCATTATGTGTACCATGTTTGAGAGTTGGAAGATTTCCTGGGGATATTTTAAAGAGGCATGGAGGTATGTGAGGACCCATCCGAGGATTTTCAAGATTCCTCTGCTTGCGGCAGGACTCTGGCTTCTATTCATACTTCCAATCTTGCTTGCCACAATCATTGAGCTCCTCTGGGTATTGAAAAATCAGAGTGAGATGGGATTCACAATTCTTGCCGCTACTCTAATTGTGGACATCTTTCTATTCTGGCTTCTCACATATCTGGTGATATATGTCTATCAGGGAATGATTGTGGCTGCGGTCTATGCATCGGAAATTGGAAGGAAGGAGGGGCTTCTTGATAACCTTAAGGGCAATTGGGGTGCACTGTTTAAATTTGCCCTTCTTACAACACTTTTCATGGGTGCCCTTACAGCTGCTAACCAGGCACTCGGGAAAGCCTCCGCAGTTGTACAGATTCTCGGAAAGGTTGCAATAGGGTTGATTGCCAAGGTTTATCAGTTACTAACAGTTTTCACAGTCTGTGCAATTGTTATTGAGGAAATGCCTATGGCTAGGGCGCTCAAGCGGAGTGTTTCTCTTGTCCGAAAGAATCTGGTGCCTGCTCTCTTTGGCATCATTATTTCGGATGTGGTAGGATTTCTGGCAATCCTTCTAATTTTCGTGGAAATGTTTGGAATAATAGGGCTCGGAGCACTCCTTTACCCTGTGTTCGGTGTTGGTGCCCTGGGGGTAGCCGTATTCCTCTTCCTCATTTTGATGGTTGTGACAATCTTTGGAATTGCATTGATCGCAAGCCTTGTGACAAATGTTTACTACGCCCTGGTCTATCTTGAGAATTTGAGGATGGAGGGAAGCCCATTGCTGCCCTCCTATGGCTCAACACAAACACCACTTACCATAGACACTGAGGCGATGAAGATGGTTTTAGGTGAGAGATACTCTCTGGGAAATTTCACAGATGTGGAAAACGGATTGCAGAACGCAATAGACTGGTGGGAAAGAAGAGCATCAAGGTGGGCAAAGGAATAGAATATTGGGTTCTTAATTTTCCCTTTTCTTATAATACTTTTCAATGTATTTTTTATCCACCCTTGTGAGATAGCTTGCTGGCACCATTGAAAGCAATTCCCAGCCAATTTCAAGCGTTTTTTCGATGGGTCTGTCTTCATACCTACCCTGGGCCACAAATCGCTGCTCAAAAGCCTCTGCAAACTCAAGGATTCTCCTGTCTCTTTCGGACAGAGCCTCTTCTCCCACAATTGCCACAAGCCCGCGCAAGTCTCTGCCTTCTGCATAAAGGGCATAGAGTTGGTTTGAGAGGGCCCTGTGGTCCTCCCTTGTTGAGCCCTCACCTATCCCCTGGTTCATCAATCTGGAAAGGCTTGGAAGGATGTCAATGGGTGGATAGATTCCCTTCATGTGCAATTCCCGTGAAACGAAAATCTGGCCCTCTGTAATATACCCAGTTAAATCAGGCACAGGATGGGTTTTGTCATCACCAGGCATTGTCAGGATTGGAATCTGGGTAATTGAACCCTTTCTCCCCTTTATTCTTCCAGCTCTCTCATAGATTGTGGCCAGGTCTGTATACATGTAGCCAGGATACCCTCTTCTCCCGGGCACTTCCTCCCTTGCTGCACCGATTTCCCTCAAAGCCTCTGCATAATTCGTCATATCGGTAAGGATGACGAGCATGTGCATGTCCTTCTCAAATGCAAGATATTCTGCAGTTGTAAGCGCAATTCTTGGTGTTATCAATCTTTCAATTGCAGGGTCGTCAGCAAGATTCAGGAAAACAACGCTTCTTTCCAGAGCCCCAGTCCGCTCAAAATCCCTCATAAAATACCTTGCTTCCTCGTTTGTGATTCCCATTGCAGCAAACACAACGCCGAATTCCTCGCCCTCCTTTCTCACCTTTGCTTGTCTCGCAATCTGCAGTGCAATATCGTTGTGGGGCAGTCCTGAGCCGGAAAAAATCGGGAGCTTTTGGCCCCGCACGAGGGTATTTGTGCCATCAATTGTGGAAATTCCTGTCTGAATAAACTCTCTGGGTGCATCCCTTGCATAGGGATTTATTGCACTCCCTGTGATGTCCCACCGCTCCTTTCGCATAATTGGAGGTCCTCCATCTATTGGCTCCCCTGAACCTGAAAAAATTCTTCCAAGAACTTCATCGCTCACTGGAATTTTCAGAGTCTCGCCGAGGAAGGTAACAGTGCTTCTTCTGTCTAGCCCAGTAGTGCTCTCAAAAACCTGGACTACAACAAGTTCCTTTGAGGTGTCCAGCACCTGTCCCCTCTTTATTTCTCCATCTGCCGTCTCTATTCTCACAAGTTCACCGTAAGCAACTGGATGCGTCTTTTTCACGAAAACAAGAGGCCCAGCAATTCCCTCAATTGTTCTATACCCTATAAAACTCACCTTTTCACCCCTTTTTTCAGCCCTTCAAGCTCTTTTGCAATTGCAGACCTTGCATTCTCAAGGGCTTTCTCAAAATCTCTCTCAAACCTGGCCCTTGCAAGCTCTTCAACGCTCCCGATCTCCAGAATTCTCCGCACATTGACCCCCTCCTTCAGTAACTCTCTGCATTTTGTATCAACCCAGAGAATTGCCTTGAGAAGGAGATACTGGTTTTTCAGGGGACAGAAGGAATCAACCTCGTGATATGCGTTCTGCTGTAGGAATATTTCCCTTATGAGCCTCCCTGTGAAAAGCGTAATTTGCTCTGAGGGTGGCAAGGAATCGCTGCCCACAAGCTGGACAATCTCCTCAAGTTCTGCCTCTTTCTGAAGGAGTGAGGTTACCTCCTTCCTCAATTCAACCCAGTCCTCACTCACATTTTTCCTGAACCAGTCGTCAAGATAGCTTGTATAAAGGGAATAGCTCGTGAGCCAGTTAATTGCAGGGAAATGCCGCCTTGCAGCAAGTTTTGCATCCAGTGCCCAGAAAACTTTGACAATTCTCAGGGTGTTCTGTGTAACAGGCTCTGAAAAGTCTCCACCTGGCGGTGAAACCGCACCGATGACTGAAATTGAGCCCTCCTCACCACAAAGCGTCCTCACCCTTCCAGCTCTCTCATAAAAGGCACTGAGCCTTGCACCGAGGTAAGCGGGATAGCCCTCCTCGCCTGGCATCTCCTCAAGCCTTGAAGAAATCTCACGCATTGCCTCAGCCCACCTTGAGGTAGAGTCAGCCATCAGTGCGACTGCATACCCCATGTCCCTGAAGTACTCTGCAATTGTTATGCCTGTGTAAACACTCGCCTCTCTTGCAGCAACCGGCATGTTGCTTGTGTTCGCAATCAGCACAGTCCTTTCCATCAATGGAGCACCTGTTCTTGGGTCTTTCAACTCCGGAAATTCCTCAAGCACCTCGGTCATCTCATTGCCCCGCTCCCCGCAGCCCACATAAACCACAATGTCCGCATCACTCCATTTTGCAAGCTGGTGCTGGGAAACTGTTTTGCCAGAACCAAATGGGCCTGGAATTGCAGCCGTTCCCCCCTTTGCCAGAGGGAAAAGGAAATCAAAGATTCTCTGGCCTGTAATTAGCGGTATGTCAGGCATGAGCTTTTCAAGAAAGGGTCTTGGAAATCTCACAGCCCACTTCTGCATCATTTTTATTTCAAGGCCGGAGTCAAGGGTGCAGACACAATCCTCAACCCTGGCCTTGCATTCTCCAATCTCCTTTACCTTCCCCTCTATGCCTGGTGGAACAAGAATGTAGGTTCTGTTGAACTTCGTCTCCTGCACATAGCCGATTTTGGAGCCCGGTTTCACAACATCTCCCGGGTTCACTAGAGGCACAAACTCCCATTCCGTTTTTCTATCAAGCCCGGGTTCCATCACACCCCTCTTTATGAAATCCCCCATTCTGTTTCTCAGTGCTGGCAGGGGACGCTGGATTCCATCGTATATCTGTCTGAGCAATCCGGGTCCGAGTTCAATCATCAAGGGATTTCCTGTGTTTTCCACAGGCTCACCTGGCTTTACTCCTGTTGTATCCTCGTAAACCTGGATTACAACTTTTTCCCCTTCAATCCTGATCACTTCGCCCATTAAATGTTCCGCGCCAACAAAAACCAGGTCATACATTTTTGCAGGAAGTCCAGTTGCGGTTACAACAGGACCCGCAACTCTCGCAACCTCACCTTTCATTTTTTCTCCTCCTTGTAGAG
>JAWACX010000076.1:0-7904 GCA_038896575.1 Thermoplasmata archaeon | reverse complement strand
TTTCAGGGCCCCTATGGTGTGAGCCCATGGATTGCTGCGAAACTTTCGTAGAGGTGAGCAACGCCCATAACAATCACAAGACCACCCATTACAAGCTTGAGCCTATCATTAATCCTTATTTTTATAATTGAGGCAAAAATTAGCGGGGTAACTGTGCCCCCTGTGAAAAGAAGTGCGTTGATAATGCCAGTAAGGGGGCTGTCAGCAAGAAAAACAGCAGGTGCTCCTTCAAGGAAGCAGAGGAATGCTACTGCCAATGTCCCTTTTGTGCAGGTTGCAGAAACTCCCTCAAGAGCCTGCATAAAAACATAGATGCCCATTGCAAGCATCATAATACTCCCGGCAAGTCTGAGAAAGGGGATGAGGGCAATTAAAGGAAGGGCAAGCAAAAGAAGCAGAAATCTGGTTCCAAAAATGTACGCGAGTGCTTTCCTTCCCACTCCAGAAAATAGAAACACTGGCAGGGCACAAACTGAACATACTGAGAAACCAAGAATGAGTCCGTAGAGATAGAATTCAATGAGCATTTTTCCACCTCAGGGCATAGCCAAGTGCTTTTTTATTGCAGGCCTCAATGCATCTTCCACATCTGATGCACTCAAAACTGTCTGTATGTTTTCTCGGGTCAATCCCCATTGGACAGTGTTTTTTGCAGGCCCCGCAATCCACACATCTTTCCTTGTTCAGTTTAATGTAGGTTATTGAAATTCTGTTAAAGAGCGAGAGCTGGGCACCGAGAGGGCAGATGTATCTGCACCAGCCCCTTGCTACAAAGTAAATCAGGAGAAAAAGGAGCAGTGTAAGGAAAACCTTTACTTCAAAGAATGGGGACATGGGCTCCACATAACCCGGGATGAGAATAAGCGTTGGGAGTGTTGCGGTGAGGAAACCAACCGGGCAAATATCCGTGAATACCTTCTCCATGAAAATGTATGAAAAGAGAAGCGTGAAGGCAAGAATACCAAATTTCGCATATCTTGCTCCACCATCCTTCAACTCTCTATATCTGGATTTCAGTCCAAAGAGGTCCTGGAGGGCACCAACAGGACAGCCCCATCCACAGGTAGCTCTGCCGAAAATAAGTGCAATCAGGAAGATTGTGCCAAGAAAGTAGAGCAGGAGAAAAGGGTTTACAATTACCCCGTACTGCTCTGCACCAACAGGGCAGAGCCCGACTGCTGCAGGACAGGCATGGCAGTAGAAGAAGGGCAAAGGGATTCCGTAAAAACCAATTACCAGGCCAAGGTTGAGGGTGACAAAAACCAGAAACTGTAGTGTGATTCTGTAAGTGCGAAGTTTCAAGTTCTCACCTTTGGCTCAGGTGTGTGGCTTCATCTAAAACTTGAATTAGTTCCTGGGAATAAACCACACCAGCCCTGGACCACCAGAGCACCTTACCGCCTGTTTTTACAAGGCACACGGTTGTGGGTGTCCCTAAGGCAGAACCGAGCGTGTAGATTCTCAGCACTTCCATCCCTTGGTTTCTCGTTTCAGAACCCATGGTCACATCCAGCACCTTGAATAAAACCTTTCCCTCAAATTTGCCTGAAATTTTACCATCCTGGGTTATAATTCCATGGCTTACCATGTCCCTCCACTGTATCTCGCAGCCAGTGCATGGAACCTGATGCACATAAATCAGGAGCGGTTTTCCTTCTCCAAGTAAGTCCAGAATCCAATCGGGATGGTTTACCACACTGCCATTCGGGTAGATTTCCAGCCAGGAAACTGTGAGGGATTTGGGTTGAAGGGCAAGACAGCTCCAGCAGGTATTTCCGTTGTAGATGTTACCACCGGCATCCACACTTTTTTCCACAAGACCTTGCCGGGCTGCCAGAACAACAGCAAAAACAAGGAGGAAAAGAAGAAGAAGGTTTAACCCTTTCAGATTTTTTATGAAGAGGGCAATTGCAACTCCTACTAGAATGCCTATGAACAGGGTCACACCTAAAACTATACCGTTGACTGAAGAGGGTTGATTCTGGCCCTGTGGATTAGATTCGGAATACACTTTCAGATGATGAGTTATGTTGAGAGTGTTGTTGTAAGGGTCTTTTGCGTAAATCTGGACAGTTTCCGAGAGTGGGACTTCAGCTGTGAAAAAGCCCTGGGATGTGCGTTCAAGTGGATAAAAGGTTTGGTTGATAAACACACCTGCCTCAGCTATGCCAGAGTTATCAGTGAGATAGACCCTGAGCCTCATGGTGCTCTCGTTTGTCCTCACACCGAATGCATCCACAAGCTGAGGAGAGACATTGTCTGTTTGTTCTGCTGGAAACACAAAAACTGCAGAGGTTTTTGAGGCTGTTTGATTTGAGTTGTCAATGGCGAGAATTGTAATTAGATGCTGGCCTGAATAAAGGGGCATGAAATTTGCAGAGAAATTGCCTCCATGTTCAGTCAGTTCCAGTGTCCCGAACCAATTTTCATGCGAGATGTTACACACCACTTTTTTCACTCCGTAATCGTCTGATACATTTGCACAAATTGTAAGATTCTCTCCAAGTTTCGGATGTTCAGGTTCAAACCAGATGTTTTGAATAACTGGCCCGGCATTTTCCCGAATAATTATCCAGTTTGAGTAGAGCACATCATGGCCAAGCAGAATTTCAAAGGAGAGATTGTCGCCATCGCTCGTTGGGGGATTGCCATTGCCTGGGACAAAAACATACTCAAATGTGTTGTTATTCTGTTTCTCCATCTCAACCGGGAGACCGCATAACCCGTTCAGGCAGAATTGGATTTCAAGCGCAGTGACATTTTCGCAGTATGCAGTAAACTTTATTGTGGCATTAGGTAAGGGGACTTCTGGTTCCCAGGAGACGGTCAGCTGAGGGGAGGTTTGGTATTGCACTGGAGCGGCACCACCCGCCCCTACCAGCAGAAGGATGAGAAAAGAGGAAAGTATGGAAAGGGGTAAGAGGTTCTTTCCAGTCATCTTTGCCATCACTCAGAATATCTCCGTCTTATTACTGCAGCCGCCAGAATTCCTGCAGCCGGGAGCGAAACAAAGAACACAGCACTATGTTCTGGCACAGGCTGTGCGGAGAGATTCAGGGTTGAACTCTGGTAAACCTCAGATTTGTAGTAGGAATATGTACCACCCTGATAGGTTCTGTCATGGTTCTGGACAAACACCACTATCCAGAGTCGGTCTGCTTCCCAGCTTGAATCAACTGTGAAGTTTTTCTGCAGTGTAAGGGTCTCTCCTACACCCACATTCAGCAAATCCATGCCCAGGTTTTTCACAGCATCAAATCTGAGCCAGTAGGTTCTACCACCGCTCACCTCGGTTGTGTTTTTGTCCTCGCAGAGCACGAAGTGGACATAGGTGCCATTTGTGGATGCAGGCAGCGGGTCAAGCACAGTTATGGCTGCGTTAACGATGCCGTAATTTCCGTTGAGATAGCCCGAGATGGAAATTGTGACAGGTGAGGGATCACCCAATCTTTGGTTTATCAGGCTCTTGTAGTTGTTGTAGATTGTGGAGTCGTTGGGATTTGTAGAACCACCAACATAGGCAGTCACTCCATCAAAGAATGTTGTCGGGTAACCGGGCACACCATAGTAGTTTGCTCTAGCGGAGCAGGACCCGTCCGTGGCCTCATAAGCATCACCCACATGCCACTCTATAATAGCCAGTTGCGTCCTGTTCATCTCATTCGCAAGCCTGTTGAGAGCCCCTTCTGCAGCAGGGCAGTAGGGACACCAGGTGCCTGTAAAGCATTCCGCAAGTACAGTCCTGGTCGTGCTTTCTGGCGCCGGCGTTTTCACATCCGCTTTTACACCAATGCTTGCAGTCGCGATAACGCACAGCATTCCAACCAGCAACAGAGCTGCAATCCTATTTTTCATCATCATGGGAATCGCCTCATTGCCGGGAAAGTAAATGGAGGTAAATAAAAGTATGGTGATGAGAGGGGAACAACATTTAATACCTCCTTTGACAATGTGGGGTTATGAAGGGAATTACCCACTTCCTTACTGGCATTGCTGTTGCCACCTGCTTTGCCTCGGCAGTTGAAGCTGCACTTTTTGAGAAATCACTCATAATTCTCCTCGGAGGAATTTTTGGAATCCTTCCAGACACCCTGGATTTCCGTCTGACAAGGTATCTGGAGAAACACACCTACGAGGTTGACCCCTACCCAGACCTTGACCCCAAGCCCATAGCAGAAACAATGGCTAGAGCAATTGATGAGGCCTGGGAGACAGGGAAGCCAGTAAATGTGAAATTCCATACAATCAAGCATGACCAGGCATACTGGAGACAGTATTTCATAAGAATTGACAAGAAAAACAAAACAATTACTGCCAGAATCGGTGGCTTGATTCCCTGGGCTGATGAGCCTCCTCTGCCCGGTTCAGAGCCAGACCCGCCAAGAATTGCCACTGCAACCTTCAAGCCAGACCTTGATTACTTCTACGATGAAGAAACAAAAGTGTCAATTCTTTCAGGCCCTGATTTTGAGATGCGGAGGGAAGGGGATAAGGTGCGGCTGGAATTCATTCCCTGGCACAGGCGCTGGACCCACAGCTTATCCCTCGGGCTGCTTTTTGGAGCAGTAGGTGCAATTATCTTTTCCGCAATCTATGGTTTCTCAATGATGTCCCTGGTGGTGCTCGGTATTATTACAGGTGGATTCTGGGGTCATGTAATTGTTGACTTTTTCGGATTGATGGGGAGTAATCTGTTCCCGCCATTCACAAAAAAGCGGATTAAAGGTCTCGGGCTCTGCCGTTCCTCAGATGCTCTTCCTAACTTCTTTACAAATTACGCTTTGCTCATGATTATTATCTGGAACCTGGATGCGTTCTCGCCTTCTCCGAGGCTTCACATGCCCTGGGTGGATATGTTTTCAGGGATTACTGCAGGGAATCCAACAGCGGCATACTGGGTGGGAACAATAAACTATGTAGTTTACTTCATCGTTGTGCCCCTGGCCCTGATTTATCTTGCAGTTTATTTCCTCACTGGCAAGTACAAGGAGGAACTTAAGAGCGAGGAGGAGAAGGATAGGGAGCGGGCCGTGGAACTTTCCAGCGAGATAAGCGAAGAAGTCAAAATGTGAAATTATGGAGCCAGAGCATGCGCAACTCCTGAAAAAGCAGGGCTACGGGCTGGTAGGAGAGCACTCGGCAGTGAAACTGTGCCACTGGATGCGCCAGAAACTTTTTTATGGCAGGGTGTGCTACAAGGAGGCGTTTTATGGAATAAGCACCCACAGATGCCTCCAGATGACACCAGCGGTTTACTCCTGCACCCAAATGTGTGTTTTTTGCTGGCGGAATCAACAGTTCACAAAGCAGGGTATTGAGAAACCTGAGGAGCCAGAGAAAATCATAGAGGAGGCAATAAAGGTGCAGCGAAGGCTTATCTCTGGATTTAAAGGAGACCCAAGATGCAACCTTAACCTCTGGAAGGAAGCGCAGGAGCCGAACCAGGTGGCAATCTCGCTAGCCGGTGAGCCAACTCTCTATCCATATCTGGGCGAGCTTATCCAGGGGTTCAGGAAAAGAGGGTTTACCACTTTTCTCGTTACAAACGGCACAGTGCCTGAGGCGCTTGAAAAACTTGAGACGCTGCCAACGCAGCTCTATGTCACGATTGCAGCACCGAACGAGGAAATTTACAGAAAAACCTGTATTCCGCTCAGAAAGGAGAACTGGAAAAAGTTATTGGAGACACTGGAACTCCTGCCCTCGCTTGAGACAAGAAAGGTTGTGCGACATACGCTTGTGAAGAACTGGAACCTGGGCTGGGAAAAAGAGTATGCAAAACTTGACCTGATTGCAGAGCCTGATTTCATTGAGGCAAAGGCGTATGTGTTTGTGGGCGGTTCCAGGCTGAGATTGAGCATTGAGTGCATGCCCTCACATATGGAAATAATGGAATTTGCTTCCAGACTTGCAAAAGAAACCGGGTATGAGGTGGTCGGTGAGAAAGAAGACAGCAGGGTGGCACTGCTCAGCAATGGCAGGGTTCAGCCCAGAATTCAGAATCTGTAGAAGTAGCGGAGAACTTCTATTATCACAACTGAACCAATGCACATCCCGAGCACTAACCTCGGGTCAATCTTTATTGCCACATCTTCCTCTGCATCAAAGTATCTAATCAAACCAGCAGCGGAATGGAATCCCTCGCCTTTCTTCTCCTTTGCCATCGGATTTTGATAGATAATTGGGTATATATAGATTTCTGCGGGAAAACTGGCACAGGCAAAAATCAGTTTCCCTTCATGGTCGCAAGTTAATTCTCTGCGTGTCAGATGGAAGATGCTTTAATTAACGACCTAATCAGTCTTCCTTCAACTGTCCTCCAACCTTACAGGTCTGAGGGAATCCGCCAATTTTCAAGCCCTCAACATAAACATACCAGTCCCCTTTTCATTGGGTTTTCCAGTCTCGTATGTTCCCCTTCACTCACTTCCTGAATTTCATTCTAAACAGATATTTTATGTTTCTTGTGCCGTCTTTCCAGGAACTGAGTTTTACTTCGCCCTTTCTCACCCGATACTCAATCGGCACTTCAATGCATCTGCACTTCCTGAACGCCTCGATTTTTATTTCCTCAGAAAAAGGCATTCCATCACTCTCAAGCCGGAGTTTCTTCAGTATCTCCTTTCTGAAAATCCACATCCCGGATTGTGAGTCCTTTATTTTCACACCAAACAGGAGGTTTGCAGTAAATGTGAGAATCTTATTGCCCACACGGTGCTTGAAAGACATCACACCAGGCTTCAATGTGCTCAATCTGTCGCATGTGATAAAATCAATGTTTTTCCTTAGGAGGAGGTGCACCAATTCTGGGATTCGCTCAGCGGGATATGTAGAATCTCCATCCAGTGTTGCAATTATCTCACCAGTTGCCTTCTCAAACCCAGTTTTGTAGGCCCTTCCATAACCGCGCCTTGGCTCGTCAATCACAATTGCACCCTTCTCCCTTGCAATCTCCCTTGTCCTGTCCTTTGAGTTTGTATCCACAACAAGAATTTCGTAATCCAGAGGTTCCTTTGCAAAAATTGAAACATTTGCTGCTGCAAACGCATCTTTAATAGAATGTATCACCTCACCGATTGAGGCCTCCTCGTTCATCGTTGGAATTATCACCGATACCTTCATGCATCTCTCCAAGCACTGCAGAATGATAAATATTTTCTTTTGCCTCACTCTCACCCATACAAAAAATCAATTAAATACTCCTTTGTTTTCTCAGAAGCATGCGGGATTATCCAATAAAGCCAGGTCACTACAAAAACATTGAAGGAGAAAAACTTCTGGCGCTTGTGAAGGAGATATTTGGAGGAGCAACCGCAGAGGGGAACACAATAAAGGCAAGTTATGGGGCATTGAAGGAATTGCGGGTCTTTGCGAAAGACAAGAGAACACTCTGTGTTGAAACTGTAATGGACAAAAATGTGAGCAATGCAGTGGCAGAGGATACTGTGAAGAAGTACAACCTATTCCTGGAGAGGGCAACAGGATATTCTGCAAAGGAAAGAATTAAGCGGCTCCAGAAAGAGGTGGTTAAAGAATAAAAAAAGAAAAAATTTGAGAGGCTAAGCTTCTCCTTTTATCGTCTCTGGCTCTGAGAATTCCACAATGTCCTCCTCGCTCAGCCCCAGATACTCCTTTGCTTCCTCCTCCATTTCTTCAAGCTGGTAAATGAGAGGCTGGAGTTCAGCAGTATCCTCTCCAAGCTCACTGAGTTCCTTCACGAGAAGCTTCGCATCACTTATCGTATTGTGCTTCATCCAATCCTTCACAGCCTTCGGAATTGAATTCAGGATTCTTCCATTTATCTGTTTTCGGGTCATTTTCCCACCCCTTCTTGTCTGCTTTTTGTCTGCTATTTTAGATATAGTGTCGGACATATATAAGACTTTCGGAGAGGTATTTTTATT
>JAWACX010000075.1:0-7960 GCA_038896575.1 Thermoplasmata archaeon | reverse complement strand
AGTTATAATTCCTTCCGTGAACGGAAACACATTGGGCTCAACAAGTAACTCTCTTGCCCTCCTGGTGCTTCCAACACCATACACCTTCATCTCCGCTCTCCTTTCCTCGGGGCTCCCGTTCTCAATCACAAGTCCCTCTGGAGACACGAGTAACCCGCATTTCTGCTCCTCAATCCAGTCAAGCATTGTTGTAGCAATCACCTTCACCATGTTCGGCGGTGGCTGGAGCTCTGAGGTAAACACGACAAGCTTGTCGCCATCACCTTTGGATGTAGTTTTTGAGCCCGCATAAATCCTCACTGGATGGTGGGGTTCGGAATTCTTTATTAGAGAAACAACAGGAAACTGAGGGGCATCAATAATTCCAATCTGCTCCAACCTCAGCTCTGTAATCAAAAAATTAGCCACGATAGAGCTAACAAGCCCCACGCTGGGGAAACCATCTATCACGATTGCGTTTTTCAGGTCCATCTTTTTTAATTCATAGATTTGCACATCATCACTCATGTTCTCAAGACCCTCATGCAAAGGAAATACTTAAATTTAAGTGTGATAATCACAAAACATGCAGAAGAAACAGGGACCGCTGAAGGCTGAAAAGGGAGATACTGTGAGCGTGGAGTATGTCGGGTTCTTCACAAATGGTGAGATTTTTGATACAAACATTCTTGATGTGGCAAAACAGCACAGCCTGTACAACCCGAGACAGGACTATGCACCCCTTACTTTCAGGCTGGGAGAGGGAAAGCTGATAAAGGGATTTGAGGAGGCAGTCATAGGAATGGAAGTGGGTGAGAAGAAAAGGGTGACAATTCCACCAGAGCTTGCGTATGGAAAAACAGGCAGCCATCCTCTTGCTGGCAAAACCCTGATTTTTGATATTTTAGTTGTTGACCTCCAGAAAAGGAAAAAGTGAGGCCTTTGGCAGGAATAATTGATGGAAGAAGGATTGCCAGGAGGGTTTACGGGCAAATAAAGGATTGTGTGAGAGGTTGTAAAATCGGGATTGTTCGGACACAGGCAGAGGATGCAAGCATCTACGCGGGAGTGATAAAGAAAAATGCAGCGTGGCTCTCCGTAGAATGCAAAGAAATTTGTCTGGGGATGAATTCTACGCTTCAGGAAGTCCAGAAGGCGATAGAATCCCTAAGGGATACAGATGGAATTGTGCTCATGGGGTTCAAGCATCTACCTCTCGAGGAGGTTTATTCATTGCTACCTGAAGAGAAGGATATTGAGGGGATGTGTGCAAGGCATCTTGGTTATCTCTATGGGCAGGGCCGGGAGAATGCACCAGTTCCCTGCACACCCGCTGCTGTGATTAGGATAATTGATGAGGTGGGTTTTGAGCTTGCAGGGAAAGATGTGTGCGTGATTAATCACTCCCCGGTAATCGGCAAGCCCCTTTCTACAATGCTCCTCAACCGTAATGCAACGGTTTCTGTATGCCATGCCTTCACGAAGGACCTTGCATATTACACAAAAAACGCAGAGCTGGTAATCTGTGCTGTTGGAATTCCGAATTTTTTGAAAGCAGAGCAGGTAAAACCAGGTGCCTTTGTGGTTGATTGCGGGATGAACAGGAAGGATGGGAAAATAGTTGGAGATGTGGATTTTGAGGGACTGGTAAAGATTTGCAGTTACATTACACCGGTGCCTGGTGGTGTGGGCCCGGTAACAACCAGCATACTTTTCCAGAACCTTGCAATATTGAAGGAGGGGCGCTGAAAGGTATCTTGCCGAAACCTATCCCCTCAAGCAAAGTTTATGTTCTCCACACTTGAGGTTGGGACTTTCCAACAGACCAATCCACCATCTCTATATACTCCCCTGCCTTTGCTCCAACAATGGAACCCATTTTCCTTCCCCTGCTTGGGCTCCTCATCTTCCTGATTGCCTTCATTTACTCCAACATTGGTTTAGGCGGAGGAATGCTTTTCACCCCGCTCCTTGTTGCCTTTGCCTTTGCTGATAAAGACACAATTGTGTGCATCTCCCTTTTTCTCGTGCTTGCCACATCCCTTGCAGCAGCATACAACCACTGGTGGAATGGGCTGATAAAATACAGATATGGACTTCTGATTGCAGCATTTTCAATTCCCGGCTCGATTACTGGTGTTATCATTGGCCTCAGCATCCACTACTCTCTTTTCTACCTTCTCTTTGGCCTCCTTGCTTTCAGTGTTGGAACCAAAATGCTCTATGATATCTGGCATGAGAACACCGAATGCACAGAGAGAAAAATAAGGAGGGTGGATTATGTTCTCGTGGCCCTGATTTCCTACCTCTCAGGCATTATTTCAGCCGTCTTTGGTGTCGGGGGCGGTGTTTTCAATGTGCCTGTTCTCCTTTACCTTCTTTCCTGCAAAACCAGGGAAGCGAGTGGCACCTCCTCCTTCACAATCTGTCTCACAGTCATTGCCGGGATTCTCACAAATGGTGTTCTTTTGTCCACATTCCCTGCAGCTTCACTCTCAGGCCTTGCACTCGCCCCTGTTGCCTTTGTTGGTGCCTTTATAGGTTCCAGAATTGGAATAAAAAAATTCAGGGAAAAATCACTCAGGATAATTTTCGTGAGCATGCTCTTCCTTGCAGGAATCCAGATGGTATGGGAGTTTCTGGGTTAAACTCATTTCATCCTCTCCCCCCTTCTCCTCAACTCCTCCGCCTTCGCCCTCTCCCCCATACACTCATACTCATCTGCAAGCCAGAAACAGCAATTCTTTGCTGTTCTGTAATCCCGGAATTTTTGTGCAATTTCCAGGGCTTTCGCGTAATGCTCTGCAGCTAGCTTGTGCTCACCAGTTTTTGCATAGGTATGGGCGATGTTGATGTGGGTATCCGCCATGTCAGGCAAAAGGCCACCCTTCTTCTGGAGTTCCAGCACCTTGTTCAGATACCTCAGCCCGGTCTCATACTTCTTTTCCCTTATGTAGATAAGTCCAAGATTCCCGTAGCAAACAACTTCGCTCTCAAGATTCGGGATTTCACGCCGTAACTCAAGGGTTTTCTGAAACTCCTCTTTTGCCTTCTCCAGCTCCCGTTTTGCCATGTATGCATTTCCAAGCTCCTCCCTTACCTCTGCCTCCATTCGCTTCTCCCCCATTTTCTCAAACATCTCAAGAGCCTGGAGGAGATACTCTATTGCCCTGTCATATTTTCTCAACTTTACATAGCAGAGTCCGAGTTCCCCGATATCAAAGGAAATCAGGTACGGGTCTCCGAGCCGCCTGTGAATTTTCAGGGCATACTCAAGCGTATTCACAACCCTTTTACTCGGCCTAAAACCTGCCCCCATTGTCTCAAGGGTAAAGAGAAAACCCAGGAAAAGCTCCTTCTCCCCGGCACTCAGGAAATCCAGTGCAGCATCAAATTCCTTATCCGCTTCAGCCCATTTCCCCTCCTCAACAAGTTTCAATCCTTTTTTCAAACGCTTTGTTTTCTCCTTGTCCTTCCCGAGACTCTTGCTGATTTCCTCCATCCTCTTCCCGAATTTCATCAAACTTTCTCGGTGCATGCCCCTCACCTTCTGAATTCTGGCTTCCTCTTGGCCAAAAACGCATCAAGTCCTTCCTTTGCTTCCTTCCCGCTGAACAGGAGTGCAAAAGCCCTTGCCTCCATGTTCAATCCTTCAGCCAGTGGTAAATCAAGTGAGGCATTTATCAAGGACTTTGCAGTTTTCAGTGAAACCCTGCCAAGCGCAAGCAGTTTTGCAGCCAGTGTTTCAACTTCCCTCTCAAGCTCCTCTGCCCTCACAACCCTGTGCACAAGCCCGAGTTGCAGGGCCTCAGAGGCACTTATTCTCTCGCCCAGCATTATCATCTGCTTTGCCTTTGCAATTCCAACAATTCTTGCAAGTTTCTGGGTTCCTCCAAAACCAGGCACCAATCCAAGCGTAATTTCTGGCAACCCCAGGAGCGCATTCTCGCTTGCAATTCTGAAATCACAACTCAAGGCGAGTTCCAGGCCACCGCCAAGGGCATACCCATTTATTGCTGCAATCACTGGAATCTCCATCTTCTCAAGCATTCCAAAAACTTTCTGGCCCAGGATGGAATACTGCTCAGCCTCTATCGCACTGAAATTCCTCATCTCTGCAATGTCTGCGCCAGCCACAAAGGCCTTGCCTATCCCTGTTATTACAAGCAGGCCGATGCTCCCATCACAGCATGTTTCATAGAAGGCACACTCCAGTTCTTTTAACACCTCGCTGCTTAACGCATTCAGTTTCTCAGGCCTGTTTATTGCAACCACACATTTTCCTTCCTTCTTCTCAACTCTCAGATACTTGTACTCCATTTTTTTCACCCCGGCTTACGCCTTTCTCCACAACGAAGGCATTCAAGGGTATTACCATCAATATACCTGGCCTCTGTTGCACCACATCTCGGGCAACTCCCAACTGAAAATTGAAGTGTGATTAGACCCTCCACTTTTTTTTCCTCCAGTGCCTTCTCCTCCTTGCTGACAAGCTCAAACTTCCTGGCTAAGCCCTTAAAGTATGCAAAGATAACAATCGGCCCGATGGCAATAGCAAACATGAGCACAACCACAGTGAGGAAGATGCCCGGAATGGAAATTGCCTCGGATACTGGCGTGAGAATCTCCTTCACAGCGAGCATGTATGTGATGTCCATATAGTCAAATGCAAAGTGCAGCAGGATTGAGGCAAAAATTCCACCTTTAAGATAGAGATACCCGAAACCGAGTCCTGCAACAAACGCGGGAAACACCTTGTAAACATCCCAGCCATAGAGTGCATGAGCCAGACCAAAAATGAGTGAGGAGAGGAAAAGAAGAGTTCCAGAAACCATGTTGAGTTTCTGGCCCCCTGTGAAAAATCTTTTTACCGCAACCCTTCTCTCAACTAAAAGCTGGATGCAAAAGAGCGGAAGGGCGAGAAGCACAGCACGGAATGCAAACTCCTCATAGATAGATGCATGGGCAAGGAGAAGCATGTTCTCCCAAACTGGCACAGTTTCAAAATCCGGGGTTTCTGGTGACACATTGCCTGCAGAAATGAGGAGGTTGTATACAATTGTGATGAACACAATTACAGAAAAAACCTCACTGAAAATAAGCAGCGGGTTGTGTGCAGGGGCTATACTCTCTCTCCTTTCCCTTATTTCCCTCACTCCCTCCTTCCAGTTCAGCCAGAAAAGAAAGATTAGGGAGAAGAAAAGAAGGAAAACCATGAAAAAGTAATAGGCGAGAACGAGAGTGCCGGAGATTGTGAAGAGATGGATGTAGTAGGGGAGAAAGAGCCCGAACTTTAGTGCCGGCTCTAGAAGAATTATGTTTCTGGGCACAATGTAGAGCGAGAATAAAAGCCCGAGATAGTTTGCGGAAATGAGCATGAGATAAAATGCTGCTGAGAAAAGGAACAATGCAAACCTCAGGGCTCTGGCTACCATGCTCATTTAGTTATCACCTCACATCCATTTTTCAACACAATCACTGTGTGCTCTGCCTGGGAAACCATTCCATGTTTTGTGTCAGAGAGAATTGGGTATTCGTAGAGCAAACCATACTTGAGTAACTTGCTGAGTTTCTCACCGGCATTGCTATCCAGTTTAAGGCACCATCTTGGAGAGAATGGAAGGGTTCCAAAGTTTTCCACAAGCATTGAATAAAATTCCTGGAGCTGGGGTTCAAGCTTTCGCTCCCTCACAATTCTCAGAATGTTTCCCCTGCCCTCCGAGTCCACATAACCGCTGCCAGTGCTTGCAAACGGCTCAAGTGCAACAACATCATCAGCAAGGATAACATCCCCACAGTTATCTAAGATATTGGGAACGCTTTTTCCACCATGAAGCAAATTTCGCTTGATTTCATGCCCTGTGAGATTTGTCACAGGGACAAAGCCAAGTGCTCTTATTGTCTCCTCAACCCTGCCCCCGACTTTTCTAACAGGGATTCCGTGGGTGCACGCACCAATTGCATTCTCCAGTGCAATGTTAACTGCATCCACGAGAACCCTGTATTTTTCACTTCCCACCTCAACTGTAGCAGCAGTGTCAGCAATGTAGCCATCCACATGCACACCAACATCCACCTTGACAAGGCTTCCGGCAACAATTTTTCTTTTATCATCTATTCCAGGTGAATAATGGGCAGCCTGGTAATCTGTGGCTAGATTCACAGGAAATGCTGGTTTTCCACCCTTCTCCAGAATAAAGGCCTCAATTTCCTCCGCAACCTCCAGGTATGTTTTCCCCTCCTTTATTATGCTCACTCCAAGGTTCCTTGCTTCAGATGCAATTTTTCCTGCCTTCCTGTATTTCTCCAGTTCCTCCTCATTCAAGAAAAAGCACCTCTCAGAAATTCAAGTGCAGAGCTTATGTGTTCGTGCCCATCGGTCTCAGCATAACCCTCATGGCCAGGGAAGAGGCCAGCAACATCAAGGCTCCCCAGCTTTGTGAGGCTTTCCATCAGTTGCTCAAGATTTCCTGTAGGCAAATCCCATCGGCCTGTTGAACCATAGAGAAAGACAGTATCTCCTGAGAATAGCCATTTTTCCGCTGGAAAATAGAGCGAGATGCTCCCCGCTGTATGCCCCGGGGTAGAAATTACCTCCATTTCCTCCCAGTGAAAATCCTCAACATCATTCACTGTGATTTCTGGCACCATCATTCCAAAGGCATAGGCACAGGTGGTTCTTCCATCCCTTGAATTTATCGCCCTTGCCTCTGCCTTGCTTGCGTAAACCCTTGGGTTAAAATGCCTCGCGATTGGTTCAGCACCGCCAATGTGGTCCATGTGCCGGTGGGTCAAGATTATTCCGTCAAGTGTCTCACCTTCCAGAAAACCCTCAAGTTTCTCCAGCACCTCATCAATTCCAGAGCCAAGGCCAGCATCAATGAGCACATTTCTCTTGCCTTTTACAAGGTAGATGTTGGAACTGAAACCCTTGCCAAGCAACGGAAAAACCCTCATTACCATCGCTCCAGATGTAGATATTCTTTCAGCGGTGCCCGTTTTCGCATCTCGGGTTGCTCTGCAGGATATCCCAGGGGAAGGATAATCACAGGCCTTGCATACTCTGGGATTTGCAGGATTTTTCTCACCGCTTCCTCGTCAAAAGCACCAACCCAGCATGTCCCGAGCCCGTACTCAAGGGCAGCCAGCATTATGAGCATTGCGGCGGCTGCTGTATCCTGATAGGTGTAGAGCGTTGTTCCCCTGGTTCCATACCGCTTTATTTTCCTTTCGTTTGTGCAGAGCACAATGTCCACCGGCGCCTCTGCAACAAATTCCTGGTTGAGTGCTGCCCTTGCCAGTGCCTCCCTTGTGCTCCTTTCCCGCACTACAATGAAATCCCTTGCCTGAAGATTTCCAGCAGATGGAGCTAGATTTCCGATTTCCACGAGTTTTTCAACAATCTCCTCTGCCACATCTTTCTCCTGAAATTTTCTCACAGACCTTCTGGTTGTAATTGCCTCCATTAATTCCATGTGCCCCCGCATTCCCTCCACCAAAATAAAACTTTCTTCTGAGTGGACAAAAATGAGGCCGTAGTTTGTTTTACGGATTGGTGGTACATGGTTTTTACTTCATAACTCTCACAGAAGGAGAGATACAGAATAAAAAAATTATTTTTGCCTTTTTCTGACCGCCACAAGTCCAAACAGATAGAGCGTTAGCAGTGCAACCAGTAAAAATTTGGAGCACTCTGGTACTACAGGTCCATTAAGCGGGTACCAGTCGCTTGCACCAGCACCGCCATCAATCGGGTAGGCATCTGGAGAGCCCCACCCTTGTCCATCCCAGTTGCTCCAGTAGTTGCCTTCCCGTGCTGTGTTGTCATACCAGTAGTTACCGCCAACACTATCGTAGGCCTGGCTATTGCCGTTAACACCCTTACCTGCACCGTTCGGTGTATCGTTAGATACCCCTTGGCTCAGGTACCGTAGGGCGGTAGCCCCGTTGCCAATGAAGTTGTTGTGGTGGATTATGTTGC
>JAWACX010000074.1:0-7975 GCA_038896575.1 Thermoplasmata archaeon | reverse complement strand
GGTTTAGCAGCGACCCAGTATGCGAAACTCGGCGTGCAAGCAGAAGCGAAAGTGAGCACGAAATATTCGTTCATCCAGCTGATGGCTGGAGATGCTGCGGTGACTGGCTCTGGCTATATCCTGACAAACGATACTGGCACATACAAGGTTGTGCTGGGCACATTTGGAAAGGGATTTAACAAGACATACAGTGCAGCATTTGCAATTGTGAACTCTGAGAGCAATGTAAAGCTGCGAATAACGAAGATTGACTTTGGCACCAGTGACGCGATCAGACCATACGCGATAGTGGCACTGCATAAGACCATGAGCTCCAATGCGTTCAGCGATGCCGCTGGAGCTATTGTTTACTACGACAAAGGTACTTCCTATGACTACAGCGACAATGGCTATGTACTCCGCAATGGGCAGGGTGACTACTCGACCGGCTCTCTGCAGTACACAAATAATGGTGGTACAAACTGGTACACTGCAAGCTGGGATGCTACAAATGTATGGGTGTACAACTCTACCTTGACAGACGCAACTGGGCTCACTACAGATACTAACACCCTAGCAAACTTCGTCTGGGTCCAGATAACCATTGACCTGACAGGTGCCAACGACGGGACTACTTTGACTGGAACACTGTACATTGAAGTCAAGAGCGTATAAGCACCAAAACCTCTTTCGCTTTTTTGTTTTTGTTGTTTTTTTGTGTTTTTATTCCAACCCGTTCTGTGTGATTGTAAACAAGGCCTCTCTTCCTTCTGCCAATGAGCGATGCTTCAGAAGCACAGCCCTCCTTTTCCCTTCTGCAAGTTTCTCAAGCCGTATAATGATTTTTGCATTGTGCTGGAGCATTGCACCGCCTATGGGTTCAAAACTTCCTTTCTTCACATCCATGTAAACCTGGTTTGTTATCACCACAGGAATGTTCTCTGTCCTCGCAAGTTTTGAGAGTGCATTTATCATTCCAGCGAGAGACTGTCTTTCTCCCGCCTCCTCCTCCATCCCAATGTTAATTCTGTAGAAAACTGTGCATGAATCTAAAACAACAAGCCCAGCATTCTCCTTTTTTGCATTCTTCACTGCCTCTTCCACCATTACCTGCTGTTCCTCAAGCGAATAGCATCTTGCCACAAGCATCTCCTTCACAACTCTCTCTGTATCCTTTCCACAAATCTGTTCCAATCGCTCAGCAGAAATTCCCTCAGTATCTATGTACATCACCTTTTTACCTGAAAGCACCACATTTTTTGCCAGCAAAAGGCAGATGTTGGTTTTTCCACTCCCTGCCTCACCAAAAATTTCTGTAATCGTATCTGTTTCAATACCGCCGCCCAGCATCTCATCCAAAGATTTGCATCCGATTGCAACCTTTTTTGGTTTATGCATCACTTTCCATTAACGCAATTTCCAATATCAAACTTTGGTTTGTTTTTCTTCAGCACCCATGCACCATATTTTATATACCCTCTCCCCCTTTCTCCAACCATGGGCATAAAACTATCGTATTCCAGTATTGAAACATACAGGAACTGTCCTCTCCAGTACAAGCTCTCCAGAATTGATAGGATTGAACCTGAAGGAATAACCATAGAGGCGTTTATGGGAACACTTGTTCACGAGGCACTTGAAAAACTCTACACGGATTTGATTAACGGAAAGATTCCTGCCTTACAGGAACTCCTGGATTTTTATGAGAAGGAATGGAGGTTGAGGTGGGAGCCTGAAAAGATAAAGATAGTCAGGCAGGAGTACAGACCAGAAAATTATTTTGAGGTGGGGAGAAGATGCATTTCCAGCTACTACAAGAAATACTATCCTTTTAACCAGGCATTGCCAATTTGGGTTGAAAAGGATTTCACGATAGAGCTGGAGGAAGGAATAGAGATTACAGGCGTGATTGACAGAGTGGATAAGGCAGGTGAGGGAAAGTACGAGATTCATGACTACAAGACAACCGGGAGTTTGCCTGACAAGAACTGGTGTGAAAAAAATGAGCAACTTGCAATCTACCAGATTGCACTTCAGGAAGAGTTTGATGATGTGAAAGAAGTCCGCCTTATCTGGCATTATCTCCGTTTTGACACGGAAAGGGAAGTCCAGCGGAGCCCTGAGCAGTTAAGCATGCTGAAGGAAAAACTCAAAGCTGTTGCACTTGAAATTCTCAACCAGAAGGAGTTTGAGCCAAACAAGAGCTCGCTCTGCGACTGGTGCCAGTACTGGAGGTACTGCCCGCTCAAAAAACATGCTCTCAAGCTTGAGGAGTACGGGCCAGAGGAGATTACCGAGGAGCAGGGCTACCAGCTCGCAACAAGGTATGGGGAGCTTCACGAGCAGGTTAAGGAGCTTGAAGAGGAAATGGAGTGTGTGAAAAAAAAATTAGTGGAGTATGCGAAGGCCAACAACTATCTTGCTCTTGTGGGACGAGATTGTGAGATAAAGATAAGGGAGTATGAGAACATAGAGTTGCCTGGAAAGGACAGTCCAGAATACAACATAATCAAAGAGGCAATCTTTAACTCAGGGCTGGCTGGTGAACTCCTGGAAATTGATCGGTTTAAACTTTCGCAGAAGGTGAGGAGTGCCCAGATTCCTCAACAACTTCTCAGCACCATAAACCAGTTCTGCAGTTTCTCCAGAGTCTCTAGGGTGTATTGTACACCAAGGAAGAAGGAATACACACTATGAGTGGGTATAGAAAGTATCTAGCAAACATGCTCACTGTGGGTGCTGGTAACATCGTTGGCTATGCTCTCAACCTAATATTTTTTCTCCTCGCTGCCAGATTTCTGCTCTTTGAAGAGTTCGGAGTTTTCAGATATTTGGTTTCTGTGGGAATGATTTTCTACAATTCCCTTTTTGCAGGGCTCTACACCACAATGACAAGGTTTTTGAGCGCTGAGAAAACGCCAGCAACTGCAGGTAATGTGCTCTGCCTTTCCGCCATTCTCCTTCTCCCATCACTACCTGTTATGGCTCTTATTGGAGGGTTGAGCCTCTGCCTCATCACCCTCTCCTTCTTTGCCTCCCAGTATGCTTACGCTTACCTCAGGGGCATCCGTGCCTATTCCAGCCTTTCCCTTTACCTTGTCTCAGTGAACTGTTTGAGAATAGCCCTCCTTGCCTCTCTTTATTTCACATCCCCGGATACCCTGCTCTTCTCCTTCATTTACCTCCTTGCTGCCCTCCTTCCTTTACCATTCCTACCAGCTAAACATTCATTTGCTCGTTACAGATTAGAAAAAACTCTGGTGAAAAGGATTGTTAGGTTTGCATCACCGCTCTATGTTTCTGGAATTGCCTATATCCTGGTTGCAAATCTGGATGCTGTGTTTGTAAAGACATATCTGAGCCCTAGTGAACTCTCCTGCTACATGGCTGCAAAAACCCTCATGACCGTGTTTATTTTCGCACCTTTTGCAGTGAGCACAGTACTCCTGCCAGAAACAGCGAAGCAAAGCGAGATTGGAAAGAATCTGGGTTTTGGACTATTCCTGGTTGGAACAGTTTCCTTCCTCCTTGCGCTCCCATTCCTTCTCTTTCCTGAAAACATTGTTCTCATTCTCTATCCGGAGAACTACATAGCCACTGCTGGTGTGCTGCCAGTGCTCAGCATTGCAATGGTGCTCTTTGCCTGCTCAGATGTTTTTGCCTCGGTCTGGACTGGAGCCGGGAAACCGCTGTACGAAGGTGCGGTGCTGGGCATCGCTGCAGCTGGAGACGCGGTATTGCTCTACATCTTGGTGCCAAAAATGGGCATGCTCGGTGCGGCCTTTGCCCTTCTCATTGCCTATGGGATTGCTATCCTCCTCTGGGTCTGGATTTACGCCTGCCACTTTAGCTTGTGGGAATAAGTAAAGCACAACCTTTTTATTGTAAATTCTATTCCTTGCATTCATGAAATCAAAGAAGATACTCCCGCTCTTCCTCCTCTTTGTGCTCCCCATTCTCCTGATTGCAGCTTCAGTTGCAATGAAATGGAACATCTGGGGGATAGTGGCAGGTCTCACCTGGCTTGGCGTTGGATTTGTCTATCTTCTCACCTACGAATGAGGTGGAAAAATGCATAAGATAACTGAAGTTCAGATTGGAACTGACATTTTGAAGGCAAATCTTTCATTGGCCCAGGAAATCTCCAAAGAACTGAGAGAGCATGGGATAAAAAGCTATGAGTTTATGGGCTCAATTGGTTCTGGCAAAACCCTGTTGATTGAAAGAATAATTGAGAGGTTGAAGGAAAAAGGAGTTCGGTGCGGTGTGATTGCTGGCGATGTGTCAGGTAATGATGATTATCTCCGTTTTCTCGCTCACGGGGCCAAAGCTGTGAATGTGAACACAGGCAAAGAATGCCATTTAGATGCGCACTATATCCAGCATGCGATAGAACAGCTTGACCTCCATTCAATTGATGTGCTCTTCATTGAGAATGTTGGTAATCTGGTCTGTCCGTCTGATTTCCCGCTTGGTGCAGACATGCGAATTGTGGTGATTTCCACCACAGAAGGCGACGACATGGTGCGAAAGCACCCAGTAATCTTTGCAAATGCTGATTTAGCAGTGCTTAACAAGAAGGACCTTGCGGGCTATGTGGATGTGGACATCAATGTGATAATTTCAGATTACAGGAGAATCCTGCCCCACAAGAAGATGCTGGTTACGGATGCAAAACATGGCGAAGGCATAGATGAACTGATGAAAGAGATGGGGCTTTAATGCGGGAGTAGTCAAGTCTGGTCAAAGGCGCCAGATTCAGGGTCTGGTCCCGTAGGGGTTCCCAGGTTCAAATCCTGGCTCCCGCACTTATTCTCTCGTATTTGTTTGCCTTATGGTTTCTTGCAAGTTCCAGGTATTCCTCTGCATTTCTCTTTGTGGTTTCAAGCAAGCTCTGGTCATTCTCCCTGATTATCTTTGCTGGAATCCCAACAGCGACAGAATAAGGCGGAATCTTCATTCCCTCTTTGACTACAGCACCAGCACCCACAATGCATCCATCCCCGATTTCTGCACCGTTGAGCACTACAGCGTTCATTCCCACAATAATGTAATTACCCAGCTTTGCACCATGCACCACTGCACCATGGCCAAGCGTGACATAGTCACCGATGAAAACCTTATCTCTGGGAGAGGTGTGGATTACGCAATTATCCTGGATGTTCGTGCATTTTCCAATCCTTATCGGCAAGAGGTCGCCGCGAATCACAGCATTGGGCCAGACAGAGGATTCCTCGCCAATCTCCACATCTCCAATAATCACAGCGGTTTCATCCACATAGCAGCTAGGATGAATTTTCGGCATGTTTGGGCAAACTCTCGCTGGGTTTTATAATTTTCCCTCCCATCAGTATCTCCGAAGAAGTTGGAAAAGCTAGATGCTCATTCCTACCCAAAAAGCCATTAGAAAGGGAATTGATGTATTTGGAAATCCGGTATCAATTTTTGAGTTTTATCCAGTATCTTTAGGAGATACTGTTGCACTCCGCTCTAGGCTTCGCACTGCCAGAGATAATAAAAAAATTAAGAGTGTTTCCGTGCTTTCCGCACCCAAGCAAGGATAAGAAGGGATTGGAGAGCCAGCAGGAACAATGTGAACTGGCTGTACTCAGTGATAGGCACTTGATTGCCCAGTGGATACGGGTCACTTGCACCCGCATCGCCATCTATGGGATAGGCACCATTGCCGTCCCAGTTACTCCAGTAGTTGCCTTCCGGAGCTGTGTAGATATACCCCTTACGGGTGGCTTAACATAGGTGCACAATTGGAATTATATATGGCGAATTCTCTCGCTCAACCATACAAAAGGAGAAATTTTTACTTACTCCCAGTGCAAAAAACCAGTTAAATCATATCTTACCATTAGATTATATACCATACATTTCAGTTTTACCTCCTGGAATATGTTCTCTTTCTTTTTTGCTCTCACAAATTCACCAAATCTCCGCTTAAAGCCGGAGAAAACTGCTTCCACAACCCAGCGTCTTCCATAACTGAATATATCCTTCCATTTTCCATAACCGAACTCCTTTATCATTTTTCCATACTTTTTCCTCAGATTTTTACTCCGAGCTGAAATTTTCTCTGGAGCTCGCACCTTTATTACTGGGATAATCCGTAGTCTTTCTGCAAACTCAAAGTTTTTGTTAGAATCGTATTCACCGTCAGCAATCACTCGTATCACTCTCCATTTCCCATTCAACTCTATATTCTCCCTTGCCCTGCCAACGAGCTCACAGAACATCTTTGTGTCCGCAACTCTTTCGTCTGTTATTGCCACACTTATGAGTTGTTTGGTTTCCGTGTCTACGCTGGCATTTATCTTTACCCCCATTTCCTCTCCATCTTGTATACCTTCCTCATCCACTCCCCTCGATTTGTTACTCTCACACAGTAGCATCTACTGATATTACCACATCTCTCCCCCTGTAATCCCACAGTGTCTTCTCAACTTCAGGCACAAGCGCTCTTATTCTTCTAAACAGAGTAGTGTAATCTGGACACTCTCGTTTCGCTATCTTTAGTAGATTTCTCAGATAACCTTCTAGCTCTCTAAAAGAAAGGGCTAGTCCTACATACACATGTGTAGCAAAAAGGATAAGGGTTTGCGGATACTCATAGGGTCTCCCTCTTTTATTCCTGTTCATCTCTTCTATCTCTTTCTCCCAATTATTTACCCACTCTATATTCACGTAAGTCTCTCCCCTTCTCACAATCTTCTCATTCTCTCTTTTCCACTTCCTCTTTTTTTCCATCCCTTCTGACATCATATCTCTCACTACTCCAAAGGTGAAATATGAGATTTACGCAACACAGCAGCAAGGTAGTAACCCTTAAATATGGGTTATAAATGAGTGGTTAACTACCATGGAACAAAAACAAAAAAAAGAACTCACACTTGACGATTTTTTGATGGTGGTTTACAATCCGCTGCGGAGAAAAATCCTGAGCAAAATAGTTCAGGGAAGACGATACACTCTTCAGCTTGCTAGAGAGCTTGGCACAACCCAGCAGGCAGTGATGAAGCACATAAAGATTCTGGAGAAGTACGGGATTGTGGAATGCGTGGAGGAAGAGAGCCCTGAGGGGCCGAAACGAAAATGTTATTTTCCAACCCGCTCTTTCGTGGTGTGGATTTCACTCCAGCCTAACCTGTTTGATGAAGTTTATTTTGTACCAGAACTGGGTGAAAAAGAAATCCTAGATAAGCACAAAAAGTATCTTGCGCTGCTCATGGAGATAGAAAGAGAGGAGGGGGAAGAAAGCCTTCGAGAACTCCAGAAATTCATTCGTGAGATTCAGGAAGAAATAAGAAGGCACCAGCAGGAGGAGAAATCTCTCGTTGCAATTCTGAACGCAGCAATGGAGGTAGGAAAGGCAAAGGTGAAAAGGATGCATGAAAAAGAAAGCCAGGATATGATTTTGGTCACCCTTTACTCTAAACTGGATGGTGATGATGATGAAATATACGAGGTTTGAGAAGGCAAGAATAATCGGTGCAAGGGCTCTTCAGATTGCGATGGGCGCACCAGTTCTGATAGATGTTCCCAAAGGTGAAATCGACCCTGTGAAGATTGCAGAGGCTGAATTTGAACGGGGAGTGATTCCAATCACGGTTAAAAGAATGATGTAAGCTATTCCACGGTTTCAATTCTGAAGTAAACCTTCTTTCCTCTCAGGGCCGTATGAATTTTATCTGCAAACCAGAGCGAGTCTCTCACAGTGGCTTTTCTGTCCCATTCATATACAAAATCATAGTAGCCCTTGATCGGCTTAAAGCCCAGTCCTTCCAGTAACTCTGCAACCTCTGAAAATGTGGCTCCATCTGAGTGAAGTTGAATTGTGATGTATGTTCTCATTTTACCACTGTTTATACCCAATTATGCGATACCAAATAAAAGTTTCGCTTCTACCAGTATCTCCGAACAAGTTGGAAAAGCCAGATACTCACTACTACCCAAAAAGCCATTAGAAAGGGAATTGATGTGGACATAC
>JAWACX010000073.1:0-8148 GCA_038896575.1 Thermoplasmata archaeon | reverse complement strand
CCAACCAGTCAAATTCAAATGCCTCCAGGAAATACTCTGCAATTTCCCTGCTCTCAATGAAGACCCCCACCTCTCTGTTCTCATCAAATGAATTTTCACAGAAATTTGTGCTGCCCAAATAAACATAGGCCTTGTCTATCACGAACCCCTTTGTATGGAGCATTCTGTAGCCATGACCTTTGGCATCAATAAGCTTGGCCGAAATGTTTGCGTTGAGCGAGTTCAGATACCCAACAGTTTCTCTGTTACCTTTTGAATTTGAGGCACTTCCATCAAGAAGCACTCTAACGCTTACCCCTCTCTCAGAAAGATTCACAAAAGCTTCCACAAAAGGATTTACCCTGTGCTCCCAGTAGAGCGGTAAGTCCAGGGCCTCCACTACCACACTTTCCTTCACTCCAGCAAGGGTGCGGAGAAGATAGTCTAATGCATTATCTGGTGCAGCTAGCAATGTCACATTTGCCACAGAAGTTTTTGTTGTGAAGTTAGAGAGTGTTAAGTTTAGCTCTTTTCTGGCCGCATAACTTGCAGGCAGCATCCCGGGAATGCTGGTATCTCCATAAACATTTTTTACATCCTGCCAGAACATTGTAGCAAGCTGCCTTGCAAATCCCGGACTTTCAACAATTGCGCCCCATCCCCTGTTGCCGCATAACCCTTGCTCTGTGTAGCTTGTGGCCTTGTAGTTTTCTGTGCTCACAACAGACCATTGCCCATCAATCACCATGTATTTGGCGTGCATGTAGTTGTACCTTGTATGCTCTGGCACACCATAGGAGATAAGATTTGCAAAGGCAGAGAGTTTTGAAAGCATGGATTTCTCAGCAGCACTTAAGCCTCCAGCAGGGGCACCTTCAAATAGGACATTAATTGTTACATTTCTCTTACTGGCATTCTCCAGTGCATATACGATATCTGGAGAGTCCAGAGTATAGCTTGCAACCAAAATTTCCCGTGTTGCATTTTCAATCCTTGCAAGCACGGGTTCAAGCCCGCAATCTGGGGTCACAAAGGCGGTGACATTTACACTGGAAAATCTAGCTGGATGCATAGAGGTTCTCCCAACCTTTGTGGCAATCCAGTCCTGCACTGTATCCGTATCCTTCATTGATGTTCTCCTGTAGACTGTTCCCTGGGAAGGCTTTTTAAGTAAACTCCCATTCCAGCCATCTAGCACCCGCTCCTCTCCATAGCCAACCACATCCACAAGCGAGTTATCTGGAGCATAGAGGTATATTTCGTCATTTACATTTGCAAGTTTGAAGAGACCCTTTACAGTTATCTCGTTTCCATTTTTTGTCTCCAGGTCCGGCATTTTTCCAAAGTAATCATAGTATGCAGAGGCATTGTTTGCAATAACAAGGCATGAGTAAGCAGGAATCTCCACATTCCCAAAAAGAATTGTGCCCTCTCCATCAGATAGAGAATAACCGTTCAGAGATATCGCATGGCCTGTGTTCTTGAGCACTACATACTCAAGCCCGTTTTTGCAGTAAGGTGCAAATTCCCATATCAGCAAGTTCTGCCCCTTCACATTTTGCTCGGCATCCACTGTAAGGCCAAAGAGGCATTCGCTGAGTATCAGAGCCCCGAGTATTGTCCAGATTACTTCTTTTTGCTTCATGATAATTGGATTGCTGAAGCAAATATAAACTCAGGGCCTACATGTAGGGTTCCAACCCTTATTCTACACTCTCTAGCAATTTCAATCTCCTTTCCTTGTTCTGTTCTGCAATTTCTGGCTTAATTCCGTTGTCCTTTTCAGCCTGGTATAGTGCTTCAATAAGTAACTGAATTCCCTCCTTTGTAGGATACTTCAGGTTGAGCCCACAACTTCTGAAGCAGGCATTCAGAATCTCCATTGCCTTCTCCTCACTTCCAATGCTTTTGGTGAAATCCAGAAATAAGGCATCCAGGACTGTCTTGTAACTCACTTCCTCATCACTCTCGAGCATCTCCAGAGCCTTCACCCTTTCCTTATAGGGAGTCTCCCTGACAGGTGCAGTAAGCATCAGGGTTGCAAGGGCCAAGAAGACTTTTTCCACATTCTCGCCTGTTTTTGCTGAAGAAAGGTAGCAATTTTCATCGCTTATTTTCACATTTTTTGCAATCTGCTTTACATCTTCCAGCGTGAAAGAAGCTATGTTACTCAAATCTGACTTGTTTGCCACAATTATCGCGGGCTTTTCCCCGACTACACTCACCATTAATGGATGCCAGTAGCTTCCAATACTATCTAGGGTCTCCCTTCTTGTAAGGTCGCAAACAAAGATTGCACCTTCAACACCGATAAACGCGTTTTTCTGGACACTTCTGTAATCTTTCTGTCCCAAAATATCCCAGATCATAAGGGTAAGTCTAATTTCCCGGTCTTTGAGTTTAAGCTCTACAACCTTCTTTGAGACCTTTGTTCCAATGGTCTGGATGTAGGAATCGTCAAAGGCGTTGAGCACATACCGCCTGATGAGACTTGTCTTTCCTGTTCCCCAGTCTCCAACCAGTGCAATCTTTTTCGTGTAGGTTTCCATTACCACACCATTATGTTACCTTGAATATAGCATTTGCGATTTCCTCAGCAACAGAATAAAGGGAGAATTTCGTTTCAACTGTGTCTGATGCAATTACTTCTTTGCACAGTGCAGAGAGTTCATCACCGGAATTGCCAAGAAACAGTCCATGGGTGCAGGCACAGGAGACAGAGTTTGCACCTGCCTCCAGCATTTTCCTTGCTCCAGTTTTTATCGTTCCTCCTGTGGAAATAATATCATCCACGATTGCCACATTTTTGCCCCTGAAATCATAATCAGGCAATTTTATTGAGACCGTATGGCTGTCCACTCTCACCTTGTCTAGATGTGTGTAGGGAATTCCTGAAATTTCAGAGGTTCTCCTCACCCTTTCTATTCCTCCCTTATCCGGTGAGACAAGGAGATCTATGCCTTTGCCTTTGAAATAACCCGCAATGCTGGGTATTGCTGAAACCTCAATTGCAGGAATTGTGAACCATTTAATTACAGTGGTTGCATGGAGGTCAACACTCACAAAAGCATCACAGTTTGTCTGGATTGCCCTTGCGAATGCCCTTGCTGAAATCGGCTCTCCCGGCTTGAAAACCTTATCCTGCCTTGCATAGCCAAAGTAAGGGGCAACAAAAATAACTTTTCTGGCATTTGCCTCTCTTGCAGCATCGCAGAGCAGGATTGCTTCCAGAATTTTTTCATCGCTCGTTGTGCTCTGCACTATTACAGCATCCTCGCCTCCAACCTCAGTGCAGAGCCTAACATACAACTCTCCATCAGGGAATCGCTTTTTTTCCACGCCTGCAATTCCACACTTAAGAATCCCAGCAATTTTTTCTGAAAGCACGGGTGATGCAGAGCCGGGAATTACAATCATCCTGCCACCATGTGGTAAAAGCGAATGGGTAAATATAGGTTTTTGTAGGCTCTGTCAGTTCCAAAAACTATAAACTCACCTTTTGATATTGGAGAACCATGGATTGGGCCAAGCGAATACTGGAACTCAAGAAGGAACTCAATGCGGTATTGCTTGTTCACAATTATCAGCGTCCTGAAATTCAGGATGTGGCTGATTATCTTGGCGATTCCCTCGGGCTCTCAATTGAGGCTACAAAAACAGAGAAGGATGTGATTGTTTTTTGCGGTGTCAACTTCATGGCAGAAACTGCAGCAATTCTCAATCCCGAGAAGCTTGTTCTCCATCCAGAGCCTGAGGCAAAATGCCCAATGGCTGCGATGATAGATGCAGAGGGGCTCAGGAAATACAAAAATGAGCATCCAGATGCAAAAGTTGTTGCCTATGTGAATACCACCGCAGAGGTGAAGGCAGAAGCAGATATTTGCTGCACCTCGGCCAATGCTGTAAAGGTGTGTCAGAGTATCCCTGATAGGGAAATTATTTTTGTACCAGATACAAATCTCGGCCTCTATGTGATGCGGTTTGTGAAGGATAAGAAAATTCATCTCTGGCCCGGATATTGCCACACTCACAGGGATATAACAAAAAAGGAAATTGAGGATTTACTTGCACTGCACCCTAAAGCGGAAGTCCTTGCCCATCCAGAATGTGTGCCCGAGGTAATTGACATTGCGGATTTTGTCGGCTCAACAGAGGGAATTGTGAGATATGTGAGGAATTCACCAAAGCATGAGTTTATCGTTGCTACAGAGAAGGAAATGTGCTATCGCTTGAAAAAGGAGAATCCTAACAAGGAGTTCTATCCACCTCCTTCTGCCCTCTGCCCGAACATGAAGAAGATTACAATTGAGAAGGTGGTGCAGAGCCTGGAGCAAAAAATTTATCCTGTAAAAATTGATGCAGGGCTCAGGGAAAGAGCTTATGAACCAATAAAGAAGATGCTGGAGCTTGGGAGATGAGGGTGCTAGTGTTTGGTGCAGGAGCCATAGGCAGCTTTCTTGGTGCGATGCTAAGCTCTCAGCATGAAGTGTTCCTTGTCGGTAGGAAGATGCATGTGGAAAAAATAAGGGCTGAGGGGTTGAGAATTGAGGGAGGAATTGAGAAAACGGTAAAAGTTGAGGCCGGGGAAAAAATTGAGGGCGGAAACTGGGATTTTGTTTTTCTCACCACAAAGGCCTATGATACCAGGAATGCAGTTCGTGAAATTCTGGCTGCAGTGAACAAGGGCACGATTGTGAGCCTGCAGAACGGGCTAAACAACCTTGAGGTGATAGAGGAGGAAGTCAAAGCCAGCGGAAAAAATTTTGAGATCGGGGCCTGCATTACAAGCATTGGCGTTACCTTCCTTGAGCCTGGAAAAATAAGGTTCAACGGCTGGGGCAGAACTGTTGTCGGGAGTTCCAACCAGAATGTTGCTGCAGCACTGAGCAAAATGCTGAGCGATGCCGGGATTCAAACTGAAATTTGTACCAACATTCTCCACGAGATCTGGGTAAAAGGTGTCATAAATTCTGCAATAAATCCTCTCACAGTAATTTTCAATGTGAAGAACGGGCTCCTTGTAAGAGACCCCAATCTCCTGAGCATTCTCGTGAGCGTTGCAAAGGAAAGTGAATCTGTGGGTAAGGCTGCGGGCTACATAGGCCAGGATGTTGATTGCACTGGCCTCACAATAAAAGTTGCTCACCAGACCGCGGAGAATTATTCAAGCATGCTTCAGGATGTGATGAAAGGGAAGCGGACAGAGATAATGGAGATTAATGGTTACATTGTAGATGTTGCAGAGCGGCTTGGAATGCCCGCACCTCTCAATAAATTTCTTGTGAGGGCTGTTTCTGCAATCCAGTCAACTGGAAGATGGACGCACCGGGAGATATAGAATTCGCCTGAAAATTCGCCTCCTATGCATGGAACAATTTTCCAGGAATGGATTTCAACTGGGGCTTATGTATGGTGCTGGCTTTCCCTTCTTCAATTCCCTCTTTTTGTATCTGTAGTAAACCCAGGGATGCTTCATCCATTCCTTCTTACACAGTTCATCCTCTCCTGGTATGCACAGCCCGTAACTTTTCATTGTAGCGCAACCCGGTGATTTATAAGTTGTGTGCGAACTCTTGCCTGTGATATGCTCCACCTGGTACCTGCTCTTTGCAGGGTCAAAGTCTGGAGATGTAGAGAACAGCTTCAAAATCTGCTCTGCCTCAAGTCCAATTCCCTTTAGAAATGCCACAATTGCAAATCTTGCCATGTGCGGTGCATTCTCTCCACCCCTTATCACCTCAAGAATTTTTTTCATGCAGGGTGGAAATGCGTTCTCCACAAGTTCTCCCAAATGCTCTGTTGGTAAAGACCTTTTGTGAGTTTCCATTATTCCCTTTATCTGTTCAATTTCTCCCTGGAATCTCTCCTTTATTCTTGCATCAACAGGAAGGGGGAGCTCCGCCTCAATTTTCCGCCTCAAAGCCTCCTCAAGAATCCTCAGAAACTTTTCCTTAGAGAGGGAAACCATGCCTTTGTCAAGGTGCTGATATGCCAGTTTCCATTCAGGGCTTCCTCGAAATTGGGAGGTGTAGGTGAGATACTGGGTAAAATGAATCAGGTAATTTTGTTCCTCACAGCTCTCCGTGATTTTCACCTCAATTCCAAGCTCATTTGCAATTTCGGCAATCGTTTCTGGTTTTTCATTTTCCGCAAGGGCAGAGAAATTCTTGGATTCTGCAACAGCATAGCGGGCAATTGCTGCTTTGTCCCTTACCGCTGATATTATCATTCGAGCTACAGGATAGCTTAACAGAGTGTGAAAGAGCCCGATTTCATCTGTGTAGCTGAGCTCAAAAGGAGTTGTCGGGCTTTTTACTGCAGAGATAGCTCTCCTGCATCCAAGTTCTCTGGCAGTGGCATAAAGGTCGTCATTGAGAATCTGCTCCAGCTCTACTTTCTCCCTCCGAATGTAGTCCGCCGCAGCCCTAAGAAAAGGATATCTGGCAATCTTCCTCAAATCCTGCATAAGGGAGCAAGGGAATGGAGAAAGATAAAGGTTTTGTTTCTGAGAAAACTTTTAAACAGTCTCTCCTTTCCTGCACCCATGGAACGAAAATACAGCAATGAGTTAAGTGCGGAGATGGATGGGCAGGTGGTAAGGGTTGCAGGTTGGGTAGAGGATGTGCGAAAATTAGGAGGAATCTCTTTCATTGTGTTGAGGGATAGAGAGGGTAGGGTTCAGGTAACTGCAATAAAGAAGGAAATGGGCAAGGAAAGATTTGCAGCACTCACCGGGCTGCCCAGAGAGAGTGTAATAGAGGTTACAGGTAAGCTCCGGAGAAGTGCAGAGGCGAGAATGGGATTTGAAATCCTTCCATTGGAGTTCAAGGTGCTCTCTGAGGCCGAGGTGCCCCTGCCTCTCGGTGTTGTGGATAAGGTGAACGCTGAGCTTGATACAAGGCTCGACAATCGATTTATGGACCTGCGGAAAGATGAAGTTCGGGCAATTTTTAAAATCAAGAGCTTGGCTTGTGCAGGCCTGCGGAAATATCTCCTCTCAAACGGGTTTGTAGAAGTCCAGACACCAAAGATTGTATTCGCAGGTGCTGAGGGTGGAGCCACACTTTTCGGGATAGAATACTTCGGTAAAAAGGCATTTCTGGCACAGAGTCCACAGCTTTATAAGCAGATGCTGATGGCAACAGGGCTTGACAGGGTTTTTGAGATTGCACCTGCGTTCAGAGCAGAACCATCAGACACGGTAAGACATCTCGCAGAATTCATCTCCCTGGATGTGGAACTTGCCTACATAAACTCATCGGAAGATGTGATGCAGGTGCTGGAAAATCTCATCGCGAGCACGCTTGAGTATGTAGTTGAGAATGGTGCCAGGGAACTTAAACTGCTGCAATGTGAGATAAAGGTTCCAAAGGTACCGTTCAGGCGTATTCCCTACAGAGAATGTATAGAGATACTGAAATCAATGGGCTGGCATGGGGGTGCGGAGATAGACACCGAGGGAGAGAAATTACTTGGAGAGTATATGATGAAAACCTACAACGAGGAATTTCTCTTCATTACGGAGTTTCCCACTGAACTGAAGCGTGGAACATTTTATGCAATGCGCAGGGACGAAAATCCAGAACTTACAGGATATTTTGACCTTGATTACAAAGGCCAGGAACTTGTCTCTGGAGGACAGAGAGAACACAGATACGAAAAGCTCAAGGCACAGATGCTTGAGAACAATCTTAACCTTGAGTTTCTGTGCAGACCTAAACGTGTAATTGAATAGAAAATATTATCAATATATTGTTCCAATGTTTCCAAGATACGAGAGGTTGTTAGAAAAACGAAAAATTTATTTTCCATAGATTTCCCCGTAATAATAATTCATAATTAAAGTCATCATTGAAATGGCAACTGCTTTTTTTGTATAGTGTTCAAATAAGTTGGCTTTTTTTGTCAAAAAATCGTATTGAAAGTGCCACTTTTTTTCACGATTTTTACTTTTTTAACGATTTTATTTTACAGTATTCACATATGACAATTTTAATACAAACAAATACGTCTCTATGGTGTTTAGTATCGTTGCCTGCTAGTTTTTTCTGTAAATTACAGCAGCAATTTTTGAGTGACAGGAAAATCTTAAATGTCCATGAGTAATTTAGATTAATTTTCACTTTCGATTTCACTATACAAAAAAAATTACGTGTACAAAGATCGGAA
>JAWACX010000072.1:0-8165 GCA_038896575.1 Thermoplasmata archaeon | reverse complement strand
GTTGGGCCTGATGGTAAACCAGTCTTCCAGAAGTTTGGGAATCTTCCTGAGAGGTATGGTGGACTGAAAGCCCTTGAGAGTGCTCCACGAGAACCGCTTACGGACATAGTTGAGACAAAAGATAGTTTTTCTGTAACGCTTGAGATTCCGGGTGTGGAGAAGGAGGACATTGACCTTACAGTATCTGGGAGAGTGCTCACGGTGAAGGTGGATGCACCGAACAGAAAATACCTAAAAGAAATTGAGCTGCCGAAAGAGGTAGATGAGAAGTCAGCGAAGGCCTCGTTTAAAAACGGAGTGCTGGATATCACATTTGGAAAAAAGAAGAAGGAAGAGGAAGGGTTCAAGATCAAGGTGCAGTGAGCAGGGGAGTGTATGTGTAAAGAGGGCCAGGAGATTGGAGCCAATTCCTCGGGTGAGGGGAAGGAAGGTGGAGGGGATAATGGCAATGCCGAGGAAGAGCTGAGGAAGCAGCTCACAGCCAAGGAAGAGGAACTCAAAACCCTGAGGAACCAGCTGCTCTATCTCCAGGCTGATTTTGAAAATTTCAGGAAAAGAAAGGAAAAAGAGAGTGCAGAACTCAGAAAATATGTGCTTCTGGAATTCATGAATGCCCTGCTTCCAGTAATTGACGATTTTGAGTCCATGGAGAAAAATCTGGGTGGTGAGCGGGCAGAGGGAATTGCTGAGGGCCTGAGAGCCCTGAAGAAAAATTTTTTAGAGACACTGGCAAAAATGGGATTGAGGGAGGTAGAGGTTGAGGGTTTTGACCCGAATCTCCATGAGGTAGAGGCTGTTGTTCCTGCGGATGCTGACAGCAAGATTTTGGAGGTTGTGAGAAAGGGGTACACGGTTAATGGGATTGTGCTACGACCAGCAAGAGTTGTAGTTGGAAGGAAGGTTGAAGAAACTTCACAGACCAACACTGGAACCTAGAGCTTCCATCACGATGTTGGGGTCAAATCGCTGTCTCTGCCTTGTGCTCACTTCCTCAAGATAGAACTTCACCGCATACTTCAGATTCCTCTCAGATACCCTAATCTCCGGCTCCTCATTATTGAAATATTCAAGCATGCTCATTGCACATGCAAGTTTTATTGCACGGGACTGGAGCCTTGGTGAGAAGTTGATGCTCTCAATGTGTTCCAGAATTGCAGCATTCACATTTCTGAAAACCTCGTATATCTTCCGGTCTAACTTTACTGGCTTGGACTTAAATTTATTAGCGACAAGTGGATGCCTTGTCTGGATTGCGTAAACAAGCGTCAGATGGTCCCTGATTTTATCAGCAAGGGAGAAATTCATCTCACCGAGTTCAAGCCTTGCATTGCTCTTCTCAATTTCAAGAAACCGCTCTTTTGTCATCTGGTGAAGCCGGCAAACCATCCTGTCCTCTATTGCGGAGAAATTCGGGTCAGAAATTGTGACCTCATAGCTATCTCCCTCTGTTCTCGTGTTATAATTCACTGCAAAAAAGGAGGAAAATCTGTAGGGGCCGATTGTTCCAATTGTAGATTCATACTTTACCTCCCTCTGCTCCATCACAAGTTTCAGCGGTTCTACCATCCCTTTGTACTTGAACCAGTCATTGAACTCAGGCACAATAAAGTTGAATTTTCTCCCTGCATAGGCCTCGCCTATTCTTATGAACTGTGCAGGTGTCATTCCTCCGCAATACCTGTTCTTGCCCGGCAGTCCGTGGGGCGGAACACCCAGCCTCTTGTTTCCCCTTATCATGTCATCTATAGTGAAGGTTTTGCCTGTGCCGGGTGGTCCGAAAAATGAGATGCTAAAACCAGTATAGCCAGTAACCTTGTTGTTTGGAGAGAGAATTTCTGTATCTGCCAGGGCATACTGGTGCACGATGCTGAGCAGGCTGTCAAAGTAAATGAGGTTTCCAAAGAGGCCCCTGAGATACTCCGCAAGCACATCTGTATTAAACTTTTTTCCGAATTCCAGAACATCATCTATTCTTTCCAGCACAATGTCATGGAGATAGTTTTCAAACTCAGTGTCCATCCGCTCAATTTCCAGAAGTTCCTCCTTTGCAGCAGGATTCACATCCTGGAGTTTTTCCATCTCCAATTTCTGAAATTTCTGAATTTCAGTCTCTATCACTGATGGCTCCACAATGTAAAGCGTGCCATCTCCGAGTTTTTTCAGCACTCCGCGCTTCAGCAACTGGTTTATAAAAGGCTCAGGGTTGACAAAAATTCCATTTCTTGAAAGGAGTTCCCTTACATCGGTCACATTAAAACCGAGCCTGGCTGAGGCAATTGCACGGGTTTTTCCGTATGTGGATGCCATCCTTTTCTTCCACTCCTCGGTTTTCTTCAAAGCCTGGGCATTGCACTCAAGCAGGGCGAGCATCACTTCCTTCCCGTATTCCCGCTCAAAAAGGTCCTCAAGCATAATAGGATATACGCCCTCCCCCTATTTCGGCTTTTCTCTGCGGAGGGCCACAGCACCCCGAGCCTTAACCCGTGAGTTCCAGAGGCACAAAATTTGGTTTTCAGATGAGGAGAAGGAGGGAATAAATGGTGAGAAGTAGCATTGTGCTGGTAAATCCAACTATGAACACGGTTTTCCATGGAAAATTTAGCTTTTTGGGTGCAAGAGGGAGGAGAACAAGAGCAAAAATAAAAGTGAGGAGCGCGGCGTAAACCAAACCAGCAACCAGCTCGGTTATTCCGCAGAAGAGAACGAAAACCAGAATGATAAATACCACACTTTCACGGAATCCTATGTAGAATTCCATCAGGGTTTTATCACTCAATGCAAAGGCAGAAATAAGGAGTAAGCCAGCAATGAAGTACAGCCCTAAGAGTGGCACGAGGACAGGGGATGGAATGATGGGAACCAGGGCTACAGTAGAGAGCACTATACATGCCCCTACAGCAGGCAATACAAGCCGGACGACTCGGAGTTTGGATAAGCCCCCTGTGATTCCAAACCCGATGAAGAAGGCACCATTTAGCGGGAAAAGAACCGAGGGTGAGAGTTCGGCAGTTCTGAGGATTGAGGCCAGTATGGGAAACCATATCATAAATACCCCGGACACCAGAGAAATTTCTTTCACCAGCCACCTGCTTTCAAAATACACAAGAAAATGAAATATAGCTAGAGGAAAGAGATAATAGACAATGTCAAGTTCCCTGAGGAGAGTAAAGAAAGATAGGCTGAAGACTGCAACCGCAGTTATGAGGGTCTGTACCTTGCAAATTCTAAGAGCTACAGGCATGTTTGAAGGAGTGGGGAACAACCAGAGATAAAGGAGAAGAATTCCAAAAAACACAGGAATCCAGATTCCCAGGAGGCAACAAATACCGGGCCACACTCCAATGTTTTCCTCCAGAATATACGCGAGGGCTCCAACAACTGAGGCAAAACCAATGTTGGAGGCGAGGGTTCTATTCCTCAATGTTTTCTCCTCCTCTCCCTGCACTTTCTCCATTGGTTCCTCCTCTTTCTCAATGCTCTCCTGGATTTCTGGTGGTTCCTTTTTGCCTTCTGCATTGCCAGGGATGGCCTTAATCTCTCCCAACCCTTTGGTCTCTTCCTCTATCCCTTCAAACATCTCCTGAACCTCTCGGTTCTCAAGTTCCAGAATTTCCTTTATCGTTTTAACACCAAACTCTTTCCCGAGCCTTTCTCTTGTTCTTGCAGCCTCAGCGTGTCCTTTCTGGGTGAGAAAATAAACCTTCACCTTTCGTTTCAGGCCCCTCACATGTTCCAGCTTCTCATTCACAAGTTCAAGCCCTTTCAATTTTTTTATAGCAATTGAAACATGGGCACGGTCCATTCCAAGTGCTTCGGCAATGCCATACTGGGTAAGACAATATCTGTCCAGCATGCCATCCTCTATCGCATTTCTCTCAAGGAGATAAACCAAGATTTTCTCCCATGATTTTACCATAATGCTCTGATTTGGCAAAATGTTAATGGGTATTTATTGCCTTCCTTGAAGAGCCTGCAGAGGTTGTGAGAAAAAGAAGAAAAAAGAGTGGCCTCCTGACGCCTGTAGGTGAATAAGAATGGCCCAGGCCCAGGATTGTAAACGGCTAGTATATGAAAAAACGAAAGAAATTGGTTTAAACCCATAGATTTTAAACCTGCGGATGAGTTATTCTCTCCTCCAGACATTCAAAGGTCATTGATAGTACAAACGCGGCATCATCACATAAATCCTTATATACAATTTCCAATTCCTCAATTTGCGGATTACCATGGGAATAATGATACATCCAACTGCAGAGGTCTCTGAGCGTGCGAGAATAGGAGATGGCACAAAGATCTGGCACCATGCACAGATCAGGGAAAACTGCGAAATAGGTGAGAACTGTAATATTGGCAAAGGTGTTTACATAGATTTTGGCGTGAAGATTGGGAACAATGTGAAAATTCAGAATTATGTGAACATCTACCATGGTGTCGTGATAGAGGATGATGTGTTTGTTGGCCCTTCCGCTACATTTACGAATGACCTTTATCCAAGGGCAAAATACTGGGGTGAAGAGAGACTCGTGAAAACTTTGGTGAAAAGGGGCGCATCAGTGGGTGCAAATGCCACCATTGTCTGCGGGGTTACAATTGGAGAGTATGCGATGGTTGGTGCTGGCTCTGTTGTAACAAAGGATGTGCCACCCCATACTCTGGTTATAGGTGTACCAGCAAGACCACACGGTTATGTTTGTGAGTGTGGTTTTCCTGCAAAAAAGGTGAATAATTACTGCATCTGCACCAAATGCGGAAAAAAATTTGAAATATGATCAGGTTGCCGCATAATACTCTTCATCGTAAGGCTCTGGTTTCAGACCCTTCCTTGTTCTTATCTGGGCCACAACATTCATCATCATTTCTCTAGGCACTGGCTGGAAGCCCATGCTCTCAGTGCCCCAGAGAACCTTGCCTGCGGTAGCACTCCTTATATCGCTTGCAAATCCGAACATTTCTGCAACCGGTACCTTTGCCACAATTGTTGTGTAATCCCCTACCTGGGTCATGTCAATTATCTCACCACGCCTCCGCTGCAATTCTCTCGTAGCATTGCTCATCATTTCCTGGGGAACATTTACTGTCACCTTCTGGATTGGCTCAAGCAGAATTCTACCAGCCTGGCACATCGCACCGTAGATTGCTGACCGAACTGCAGGAATTACCTGTGCTGGGCCTCTGTGGATGCTATCCTCATGGAGCTTTGCATCCACAAGCCTTACCTTAACACCAGTAACCTTTTCTGCAGCAAGTGGGCCCCTATCCATTGCTTCCCTAAACGCCTGAATACAGAGTTCCATTGTTTCATTTAAGTACTGGATACCCCATGTTGCATCCACAAATAGGTTTTTGCCCTCAATCCAAACAACCTTCTTTGCCTCTTCCTTATCCATCCCTGCATCCTGAAGCTTCTTTGCGAGTGCCTTTATGTCCTTTATTCGCTCCCCTGTCGGAATTTCACCGTTTTCAATTGCCTTTACCACACCTTCTTCAAGTGGACAAACCTCAAGATAGAACCTGTTGTGCTTGTTTGGAGATTTGCCTTCAAAGGGGCCTCCTTTACCCTCTACACTTTCCCGATAAACCACAATTGGCTTTGAGATATTGATATCTACCTTGTGGTCATTGATTATCCTGTATGTGGTAATCTCAAGATGCAACTCTCCCATGCCAGAAAGCAAATGTTCACCTGTCTCCTGGTTTATCTCAACCTTCAGAGAGGCATCTTCCTTTGCAACCTTTCGCATCACTTCAATCAATTTCGGCAGGTCAGCCATCTTCTTCGGCTCAATTGCTACAGTGACCACAGGCTCAGACACATGGACAATTTCCTCGAATGGTGTGATGTCAGGAATGTTGCTCGCGGTGACACCCACTACCGCATGGGAGAGGCCAGTAACTGCAGCAATGTTTCCAGCAACAACTTCATCTACAACAAGTCTTTCTGGTCCCATAAACAAGCACACATGCTGGATTTTGTCTTTAAATTTTGTTCCCGCAATATGCAGTTCCATTCCCTTTGTAAGCCTCCCGCTGAATAGCCTCCCTGTGGCAATTTCTCCAGCATTCGGGTCAATGGTAATGTCCGTTATCATGAAGGAGACAGGCCCATCTGGATCTACATCAAGCATGGCCTTACCCACAGGGCTCTCAAGCTCTCCCTTCCAAATGTGGGGAATTCTGTATTTCTGGGCCTCTACCGGGCTTGGCAGATGCCTCACAACCATGTCAAAGACCACATCGTTTATTCTCGCCTTGGCGGCAAGCTCCTTGTGCCTGCCTTGCGAGCAAAGCTCAATAATGTCCTTGAATGTAACACCAGTTTTCTTCATATAGGGTACTGAGAGAGCCCAGTTATGGTATGCACTCCCGAAGGCGACGCTTCCATCCATCACGCTTACCTTCCACTTTGACTTGAATTCCTCTGGTGCCATCTTCTCTATCAGGGAATTAACATCATAAATTATCTTGGTAAATCTCTGCTGGAGCATCTCGGGTGTGAGTTTAAGCTCATTTATTGCTCTGTCCACCTTACTTATGAAAAGCACGGGCTTCACCTTTTCCCTCAACGCCTGGCGGAGAACAGTTTCCGTCTGTGCCATTACACCCTCAACAGCGCAAACAAGGACAACGGCACCATCAACAGCCCTCATCGCCCTCGTGACATCGCCACCAAAGTCCACATGACCTGGTGTGTCAATGAGGTTTATGAGATACTCCTGGCCTTCATAGGGGTGCACGATGCTCACATCAGCGTTGTTTATCGTGAGTTGCCTTGCCTGCTCCTGCTCATCAAAATTGAGTGCAAGCTGCTTTCCAGCCAGTTCGCTTGAAATCATCCCTGCAGCAGCTAAAAGATTGTCTGAAAGTGTGGTTTTTCCATGATGGATATGGGCAACAATCCCTATATTCCTTATGTTCTCCTTCTTGTACATCATTTTCGGTATTTTTTTGATTAACTCCTCGCGAAGATACATCTACTTCACCTGCCAGATAATGCAATTCTTTCGGTATCCTCCTTCTTTGCTACTGCAAAGCTGGACATGTCTCCTCTTGCCGCAAGAATTATTTCGTTTGCAAGGCATTCCTCCATGGGCTTTGTGGATTTATGGGTAGCCGTAATCGCACCCAGAGCTAGATTTCTTATCGCCACACTCACGCGTCTGTAAGGTGCAGAATCAACAGACTTCACTACTGAGATTCCACCATACTGGAGCCTTGTAATTTCCTCTCTTGGTGCTGCATTTACAATTGCATCTACAAGCACCTGCAATGGATTTGTCTTTGTTCTTTCATAAATAATGTCAAAGGCTTTCTTCACCACCTTGTAGGCCTTTGATTTCTTGCCAGAATAATTGTTGTATTGCCTGGTCTTCTTGCCAATCTTACCTGTTTTCATCAGTGCGTTTATGAGTCTCTCCACAACATTCATTTTTGCCTTTATGAATGGAGCGTTCGCAAGCTTTCCCTCACTGTGGGGCACAACCACTGGGTCTAGATTAATGTATTTTGCCATACCGATATCCTTTATAACGATGTTCTCCCAGGAGTACTTCCCGAAAAGGAGTAGTCCATGCTCTGCTAATGGCGACTTTCTCTCATCCTCCTTTTTTTTCTGTTCTTCCCTGCCTGCATTTTCTTTCTGTTCCTCCTTAACTGGAATCTCCTGTTTCTCCTCGTTCATTTCCTTCACCTCACTGGCTTCTGCTTTCTGCCCTTCACAAGCTCTTTCAGGGAAATGTTGTTCACCTTGATAACCTTGTACCTCACACCTGGAATATCTCCGTAGGACCTTCCCATTCTTCCACCAATACCTTCAACCATCACCTCGTCGTGCTCATCAATGAAGTTTATTGCACCCACACCAACAGCAAATGCCGTAATCTGGCGTCCATTTTTAATTAACTGAATTTTGACACACTTTCTTATCGCTGAGTTGGGCTGCTTTGCCTCAATTCCAACCTTCTCTATCACAATTCCCTTTGCCTGCGCTGCACCTTCAAGCGGGTCTGATTTTTCCTTCAGCCTGAGCACCTTTCGCTTATAGTACCTGCTGCTCCATCTGAATTTCTGCCTATTTCTCGCAAGCTTTCTACCAGCGTAAAGTCCGTTGGGGGGCATGATCCTCCACCAAAAATACCAAAACAGAGGGGATATATAAAACCCATGGA
>JAWACX010000071.1:0-8189 GCA_038896575.1 Thermoplasmata archaeon | reverse complement strand
AGGTGGTGCAGGAGGCAAAGGCCTTTGGAACAGCGCTGCCTGTGACCGCCACAAAGATTCTGGTAAACATCGGAGTACCAGAGAAGGCAGAGGAGTATGGAAAACTCCCGGCCCAGGGTGTGGGCCTGATGAGAATTGAGTTTATCTTTACAAGTTACATCCGGGAACACCCTGTGGACTTGATCAAAAGGGGCCAGGGCCAAATTCTTGTTGAGAAACTGGCAGAGGGAATTGCGAAGGTGGCAAAGGCATTTTATCCAAGACCAGTTATAGTTCGCACAAGTGATTTCAAAACAAACGAGTACAGAGGCATGCCGAATGGTGAGAAATATGAGCCAGTGGAAGATAATCCAATGATTGGATGGAGAGGATGCTCCCGCTACATCTCAAAGGAGTATGAAGAGGCCTTCAGGATGGAGTTGAGAGCAATTGCAAAGGTGCGAAATGAAATGGGATTGAAGAATGTCCATATAATGCTGCCCTTTGTGAGAAACACCGAGGAGCTTGTGCCTATTTTAAGGATGCTGGAGGAAGAGAACCTCCGCCGTGGCTTTGACTTCAAACTTTACCTTATGGCAGAGGTACCATCCATAATTTTCATGGCTGATGAATTCTGCAAATATTGTGATGGTTTCTCAATTGGCTCCAATGACCTAACACAGCTGATAATGGGTGCGGACAGGGATTCTGACATCCTTGCAAAGATGGGTTATTTTGATGAGAGAAATCTTGCGGTTAAAAGGGCAATATCCCATCTTATAAAGGTAGCACATCAGCATGGAAAAACCGTGTCAATTTGCGGGCAGGCACCCTCAGTCTATCCAGAGTTTGCAGAGTTCCTTGTGGAAGAGGGGATTGATAGCATCAGTCTCAATCCAGACACTGTCATTGATACGATTTACACGGTGGCGAGGGCAGAGCAGCGAATACTTCTCAGAAATGCAAGGAAACAGGAAAGTCAGGGTGTGGGTTTTGATTTGCATGGCTAGGGTATAAATCCTAGCCCGACAGTAATCTTTTAATATTGTTAGGAAATACAGAGAGTGGTGATGAAACCTTGGCTGAAACTGAACGGAAGACAAAGTTTGTGAACAGGGTTGAGGAATTTGAAGCACTCAAGGGACACCTTACTGAGATGCTAAAAGGTAATGGAAGATTTGTGGTCATTACTGGTGAGGCTGGAATGGGAAAGACAAGGCTTGTGGAGGAGTTAAAAAATTATGCTCAACCTCTTGGAGTGAAATTTTACAAGGGGAGGTGTTTGTACATTGAAAATTCTGACCCTTATCTTCCACTCATAGACGCTCTAAACCAGTATTTTGAAGAAAGTTCGGCTGAAAAGCCAGATATGAGTGGGGAAGTAATAACCCCGGTTGGGCTTCTTTCAGGTGCACCTGTGGTGAAGGCTGAGGATGGAGATGTGGGTTTTGTCCCAATTGCCCTGAGTGCTCACGAGGAAGTAGAAGGTACAAAAACTGTTGAGAGAATAAAGATGGATACAGAAAGGGACAGGATGTTCGGGACCATCACAGACCTTCTAATTGATATTTCAAAAGTGCATCCGATAACAATTTTTATAGATGACCTTCAGTGGGCAGACACTGGAACCCTCCAGCTAATCCATTACATAGCAAGAAACATAAAGCAGGCAAGGGTGCTCCTCCTTGGTGCCTACAGGCCAGAAGATTTGCAGGAGCACGAAGGTGGAATTCATCCCCTCCTGGAAATTTTCCAAAGGATGGGACTTGAAAGGCTTTACTATCAGATTAACCTCACAAGATTGAAGTACGAACACGCACTTGAACTCGTAAAAGACCTTTTGCAAAATGAGGACATTTCTCCAAAGTTCATGAAAAGGCTGTATTTTGAGACAGATGGAAACCCTTTTTTCATAGAGGAACTCTGTAATACCTTGCTTGAGGAGGGAATTGTGAAACCCGGTGTGTATACCTGGGACCTGGGTGTTGACTGGGAGAGAGTGATGCTTCCCAACACCATAAAGGATGTGATAAGCAGAAGAATTGCCAAGCTGGACGAAACAAGCAAGAAAATTCTGATGTATGCTGCCACTATAGGCTATGAATTTGATTTTCATGTGCTCCAGAAAGCGGTGGAAATGGATGAGATGGAGATTCTGGACCCTCTAGACAAACTGATAAGTATGAAACTGATAAGGGAAAGCGAAACCGCACATGAAACTTACATGTTTGAACATGCCCAGATACGCTCCGTTGTGTATGAAAGTTTGAGTAAAAGCAGACTGAGGATAATGCATAAAAAGCTCGGTGAGATTATAGAAGAGATGTACACTGCAAAAAATGCGATTGATGATGTTGTCTTTGTGCTTGCAAGGCACTTTACACTTGGAAAAGTGAATGACAAGGCGCTGATGTACAATATAAAGGCAGGGGAAAAGGCGAGGAAGCTTTACGCATACCAGGAAGCCCTCTCATATTTCACCACAGCCCTTCAAATAATGGAGGAGGAGGGTGCCGAGGGAAGTATTGAAAGAAATAAACAGCTGATTCAGTTGCTCCAGACAACAGGCGAGCTCTGTGTTCTCCTCGGAAAATGGGATGATGCAATTAAAAACTTTGAAAGAATAGTGGAAATCTGTGAGAGAATTAATGATGAGCGGAGTAAGGCGTATGCAATGGTTGCTCTCGGGAACATAAGGAGAACGCGTGGTGAGTTTGAGAATGCAAAAAAGTGCTTTGAGGAAGCCCTTAAATCTTTTGAGAAAACAAAGGATTTGAGGGGAATTGCAGACGGATACAGGGGGTTGGGGTACATTCTCTGGAGGCAGGGAAAGTATGATGCGGCCATCAACAGCTACAACATAGCAATGAAAAACATAATCCAGGTGGGAGACCTTAGAAGACTGGGCACCATGTTCATAGAGATGGGGAACATTTATGGGGATAAGGGAAATGTGAGCAAAGCCGAGGAATATTATAAAAAAGCAATCGAGGAGCTGAAAAAGGTAAACGACATGAATGAACTTGCAAGGGCACACAATAACCTCGGCGACCTCTATCTTCAGGAAGGTAATTACCAGCTTGCACTTGAAAATTTTGAAAAAAGCAGGGAGTACGCAGAGAAAATCGGGAATATTGACTGGATTGGCTGGGCATTCTTTAACATGGCAGAGGTCTACATTCGTCAGGGAGAGATTCAGAAAGCAAGGGTTTGCAATACAAGGGCAAGGCCTCTCATGGAGTCCATAAACGATAGAGTTGGCCTCCAGGCAGTGCTGAGGATTGAGGGTACTATTCTTGGAAAAGAGGGAAAATATCAGGAGGCCCTGGAAAAACTTAAGGAGGCTCTAGCTCTTGTGAGAGACCTCCAGATTCCCTACAATGAAGCTGAGACCTTGATAGCCTATGGAGAAGTTCTTCATAATATGGGCGATGTAAATGGTGCAATGGAGGCCTTTATGAAGGCAAAAGAGATTTTCCAGCAAATCGGAGCCTCCAAAAATGTGGAAAAGGTGAGCAATCTGATAAACAAACTGACGGAGAAAGGATAGGTATGAAGGAGCACGATGTTTTTGTAAACAGAAATAAGGAAATTGAAGAACTGATGAAGATTTACGAAAGGGTAAAGGAGGGGAGGGGAAGGACTGTCTTTGTACTGGGTGAACCAGGAATTGGAAAAACCTATCTTTGCGAGAAATTTTGTTCAATGCTGGAAAATGTGACTGTGCTCAGAGGTTTTGCGTCCGAGGATTTTACCCAGCCATACCAGCCAATTCATCAAGCCCTTGGTGAGTACTTTGAGTTGGCAAAGGGAGTTGGAGAGAAGGAGCTTGAAAGAATTACTGAAACGATAAAGAAAAGACACAGTCAGATTTCTGGCTCCGAAGAGATAATTTTGAATTTCTTATCTGCAGCCTATGCTGTGACCAAGAATGGGCATGAAGATATGCAGGCAGCGAGAATGAGAATGTTTGAGATTGTTTCCCGATTGCTCCACAGCATTGCTTCCGAGCGCCCGCTCATTCTCTTTGTTGAGGATTTGCACTGGGCAGACAAATCTACATGGAATCTGATACATTATATTGCCAGGAGTATAGAGAGCAAGAAGGTTCTTTTGCTGGGCACCTACAGAAACGACGAAACTGTTGATTCCAAAACAGGGGAGACTAGACCTGTTGTGGATGCAACTCAGAGGATGAGGAGGGAAAGATTGTTTACCGAGATCATTCTCCAGAGGTTCACTGAGCGGGAGACTGCAGAGTTTGTTGAGAGATATGCAGGTGTGAGACCCCCTGATGCTGTGGTGAAGAACATATATACACTTTCTGAAGGGGTTCCCCTCCTAGTTAAAGAGTTTTCAGAGTATGTTCTCCATAATGAAAATTTTTTTGATGTTGTCCCGGAAACCTACTCTGCGAGTGTGCTTAAACGTCTGGAAAAATTGAGTGAACTGGAAAGAAAGGTGGTGCAAGTCTGTGCGGTGATGGGTGAAAGAATTGATATGGATATACTGATGAGCTTTTTCAATATTCCAGAGGAGAAATTACTGGAGTATCTTGAAAAATTCTGCAAGATTAACCTTCTAACTGAAATTTCTTCAAATGTTTACAAGTTTTCTCATAACCTTTTGCGAAAGATTATATACAGAGATATAAAAGATGTAAGAGACATCCATCTGAGAATTGCAAATGTGATGGAAAAAATGCCCAAGTATCGGGAAACCAGGCCAGACACCCTTGCCTACCACTACTTACAGGGAAATGACATCAAGAAAGCCGCGCATTACTATTTCTGTGCTGGTGAGCTTGCACTCAAAAACTATGCCCTGGAAGAGGCAAAGAAATACTTGGACAGGGCTATCGAACTTTATGAAACACTTCAGGTTGAGGTGGACCATAGAGTTCAGATTGCACTTGCACTTATGAATGTGGGCAACATAGATATGGATACCGGGAAGATTGATGAGGCCAAGAAGGCCTATGACAGAGTTTTGCATTTGGCATTTGAACTCAATAGCAAGAAGCTCTCCTCAGAAGCATACAGAAAAATAGGAAAGATTTTTGAGACAAAAACTAACTATGAGAGTGCATTTGCTCATTACAGAAAAGCGCTTGAAACTGCAATTGAGTGCAAGGATTTGCTGAGCATCGCCCATGCATATGAAGCACTGGGTGTTTACTGTTGGAGGGTTGATAAGCTCGAAGAAGCTGAGAAATTTTTCAATGCCTGTCTTGAAGTGTCAACACAGCTTGGCGATGTGATTTTGATTGCAAGGGCCCATACAGGACTCGGAAATATAGACTTCAAGGTTGGAAAATACGAGGAAGCACTCGTACATTTTGAAAATGCAATGCAAACTTTGCCAGAGAAGGAAATTCCTGAGCGGCTCAGAAACATAAACAATCTTGCTGTGGTGCTGATGCTGATGGGGAGATATGAAGAGGCAAAGGCGAAGTACCTGGAGATAGTAAAAGAGGGCGAGAAGTATGGTTTAATCAAAAATATTGCCTATGCTTATGGAAATCTTGCTGCAATTTATGCAGAACAGGATATGTTGGATGAGGCAATTGCTGCTGCAGAGAAAGGTTCGGAGTACGCGAGAAGGATTAATGATATTTATTGCATGACGATGGCAAAAACTACGATGGCCAGGGCTATGGGAAAGAAGGGAGAAATTGATAAATTTATGGCTGTTGTGAGCGAGTCTGTTTCCGTGTTTGAAGAACTCGGGCTCCACTATGATCTTGCCGCTCTTTACTTTGATGCAGCAGACACATTGTTCTATCTCCAGAAATTTGATGAGGGGACAGAGTACCTCAAGAAGTCAATTGAAATCGGAAGAAAAATAGGTGCTCAGGGAATAATAAAGAAGTTTGAAGAAATCAAGCAAAAATACGGGGACAAAATTAAAATTTAAAAAGTTTTATTTTTTCTCAAGCCAGTTTTCAACACTCCAGCCAACAGTGCCATCAGTGTATTGGACTCTCCACCATGTATATCCATCAGCTGTTTGTGGTCCGCCCAGGATTGTACCTGTTGCTCCATATGGCTCCGTCTTTATTACACCGTACCTAAGGCCTGGTCCATACCTTACATTCAATCCATTCTGCGCTGTCACCTTCACCTTGTCTCCTATCTTAAACTTTCCAGACCCCTGATACTTTTCAAGCCAGTTTTCAGCACTCCACCCGGTGGTTCCATCGCTGTATTGAATTTTCCACCAGGTATACCCGTCCCCAGTTGTTGGCCCTCCTATCACTTTTCCCGTACTCCCTGCCGGCATTGTTTTAATTATACTGTAGCTAAGGCCAGGTCCTGTTCTTACATTCAGATTCGCTGTAGTCTGCACAATGTCACCAATCTTGAACTTACCAGAGCTTCCGCCCCCGCCAGAATACTTTTCAAGCCAGTTCTCTGCACTCCATCCAGTCACTCCATCACTGTATTTTATTTTCCACCAATAATAGCCACTAGCGTACTGGGAGCCTGCAAGCACTGTGCCTGTTGTTCCCTTTGGCTCCGTTTTGATTATGCTGCTGCCTGTTCCAGGAGCAACCCTGACATTCAGGTCTGCGGTTGTTATCACGGTGTCTCCAATCTTGAACTTTGTGCTTCCACCGCCACCACCGCCATTGCCACCACCGCCTCCGCCACCTCCACCGCCACTACCCCCAAGGATGTGGATGAAGCGGTATTTGGCAGCACCTCCTAACCTCCAGTCAGCACCGAAATGCGAGGTGGTGTGTGCAGCTACCTTGCCATTACCAATATATAAAGCCACATGGTCCCAAACGCCATCACCACCCCAATCATAAACAATTACATCACCAACTTCTAGACCACTCACAGAACTTTTATCTACTGCATTTCCAGAAGCGACAAGCCAGTTTCCAAGTCGTCCTGCACCGGGCTCGCCATAGGTGGGTGGAACCCTTGTTGGCACATTCAAACCACCACCTTTCTGGTGAGGCTCACTTCCAATACAGCAGGAGACGAAGTGTGCACAGTCGCATCCGCTTCTATACCTTACTGAAGTTCCCTGGGGAAGCCACTCGTAATTACTACTGCAATACCAGAAGTATCCATCACTCACAACCTTGTCCCAGTACTTTGCTGCATAGTTATACGCAGCCTGTCTGTCGTAAGTTCCACTGCCACTGCCTCCTCCATCATTGCCACCACTTACCTTCTGCAGCCATTTTACAGTGCCATCACCCTCTGCACTCCATCCAGTGATGTCATAGTATTTGATCTTCCACCAGTAGTAACCTGATTTAGAGACAGGACCATCTAAAATTGTGCCAGTTGCACCATATGGCTCCGTCTTCAGATAGTTTCCATAGGGTGCATCTCTCACATTCAGACCACTGCTTGCAATCACCTTCACTGTGTCTCCGGGCTTGAAATTTGAGGCTCCAGAGCCTCCAGGCGATGTTGTTATTTCTATCCCAGTGCCATACCTGTTCTTGTGCCAGCTAGCAAAACTGTTCATGATGCTTACGATTCCGTTCTTCCAGTTTTTATCCGTGGCATAGTGGACATTCATTCCGTTGAGGTTTGGCCCCTCATAATAAACGCCCCCAGGTGTCAGATAGTTCGTTTTTATTTTTCCCATAACTACATCAACACACTGGGCATAGGAAGAGAAGGTCCATGCATTATTGTATGGATCTGGAGGAGAGGCACCCCAGCCAAAGAGATTGTGCTTGTCTATGCAAATTCTGGATGTTCCCCAGCCAGTTTCCCATACTGCGTGAGCCATAATGTAAATTGAGTTTATTGTGTATTTGTTTCCACCTTCTACGAACGCTGCAGCCATGTTCTCCCTCAACATCCCTGGTTTTCCCATATAGTTGAAGTAGGCATTGAATTTACTTGCATCTACATTAGTTACTCTTACATTCAGGTCGCTGTAGATTGTGAAGCTATAAACAACGGCGGTCGTCTGTGGTGTATTCTGTGCTGCAGTTGCAAATGAAGCAGCAAGGAACAATGCCACAATTCCACTCACAATTAATATTGCAAATCGTCTTCCAATCTTCCTGGTTGCTTTTCCATTCATCTTTTACACCCCTGTGGTGTAAATATCCGCAAATATGGTATATATACTTTGCCGGGTAAATACCAAAACCTACCGTACCATGCCTTTTATTTCTCCCTCCTTTCTGCAAGCAATTTCTTGAGGTTTTCAATTACAGGTACAGGAGTAGG
>JAWACX010000070.1:0-8258 GCA_038896575.1 Thermoplasmata archaeon | reverse complement strand
ACTGGCAGACCACCAGATGGGTTCAGAGTTGAAGTTAGCGCTGACAACGGAGTTACCTGGCAACCAATCTGCCTGGGCATAAGAAGCGGGTGGAATGTCTCAGGCACAGAAAATGCTCCAGACCTGGACCCGACAAGGCCAGGAATCCAGACATACACAGGAGTTACTGAAAGCGGGGACAGGCAATACTGGGTGCCTGCAAGCTCGCTTTACCGCCTTAATGTGGACCTTTCAGGCTGGAGGGGTTCGGTTATCCTGCTCAGATTCCGTGTGGTCACGAATTCAACGCTGGCAAACCACTATGCACAACCAATCAGCACTGTTGGCTTTGGTGGTCTCTACATAGACGATGTTAAGGTGTTCGGTGAAACAATAATTCATGGAGCACCGGCAAGTACTCCTGAGCCTCCGCCGAGGATGGTAACACCAATGGCTGAGGAGAAAACATACAATACTGAAAAAGAGAACATGGCAGCAGAGATGCACGGTGAAATCCACACGGGCAAAGAGCAGAGGGACAAAGTTAATATCTACAGCATTCCCTTTATTGCCTCCACAATCTTGGCAGCACCGTGCACAAGGACATCACAGCAGGGAAGACCGAAATCTCTCTCATAAATTTTTACATATTCTTCTATCTCCTCTTTTGTCATGTTTTCGTGGTTGATTGTGATTGCGAATACTTTTGAATCAGAGAACATCTCAAGCATTGCAATCTCCTTCCTTAAATCAGGCATCGGGAGTTTAAGCGTGTCCTTGCCGAAATTCCTGTGTTGGCGTTTTGGTGCATGCTGGCAGATTATGCCTGTTGGCTGAGAAGCCATTATAATTGCCCTTGTGCCGCAGACATAGGCAGGATGGGAAATGCTCCCCTGCCCCTCAACAATTATCACATCTGGCTTTTTCTCCTCCCACGCCCTTACTATCTCTGCCTCAAGTTCTCCCACCATGTAGTCCCCTTTTATTGAGTCTAAGGGCACACCGTACTCAGAGCCCTGCATCAGCCCTGTCTGGCCCGTAGCTACAAACACCGCCTTTATTCCAGCGGAATTAAGTGCATCTGTAACAATAAGTGCAGTAGTCCTCTTCCCGATAGAACCGTCCGTGCCCAGAACAGGAATTCTCAGACATCCAAGATTCTTTGAGAGATTACGGAACTGGTGCATTTCTTTCAGCGGTCTGGGTTTCCTTACATCTATGAGTTTAACACCATGCCGGGCTGCAAGTGAGGCAAGCTCTGGGTCTTCCGAAAGATATTCATGCAAGCCAGAGACAATATTCAGTCCTTGCTGGATTGCATTTTTCACAACTTCTCTGTATTCTGGTGGCAAGAGACCGCCTATTGTGGCAACACCAATTATGAAATATTTTACATCAGGATTTGCCACGAGGGCTTCCTCAAGTGTTGAATAGATTGGTATGCCCTTAGGCCTTCCATCAAGAACCTCGCCTGCATCCCTTCCTGCTTTGGTAGAATCAATGACACCTCTAATTTTGAATCTTCTAGAGACTCTCACAAGCCCGTTTGCGGTTTTGCCAGTATAGGTGCCAAACTTCCCCTCACAGTAAACTACGGCATCCTCCATGGGAGGGAAATGAACTGCAGGAATTATAACCTTTTCTCTGCACCATACCGAAGAGCGCCCACGAAAAATTTATATTAAGGGAGGGCTTCTATCATCCGATAACTATGCCTGAGGATAAGAACAATAAAGAGGATGAGGAACTGCTGAAGGAGATAGAGGCGCTTGAGAAGGAATTGATGGGCGAAGAGAAGCCAGAGGAGAAAGCAGAGGAGAAGGTTGAGGAGGAGAAAAAAGAAGAGGCTGAAGAAAAGGCGGAGGCTAAAGAGGAAGAAGAAGAGGAGGAAAAGCTCAAGAAGACCCTGAAAACTCCTCCAAAAAAGGAGAAGGAGGAAACGCTGGAAGAGGAATTTGAGGAGGAAGAAGAGGAAAAGAAGGAAGAGGAAGAAAAGAAGGAAGAAGAGGTAGAGGAGGAGCTGGAGCCTGAGAAAGAGATAGAGGAGGAAAAGCCAAAGGCAGAAGTTAAAGAAGTAAGTGTGGAAACTGGTAGTAGTTTGTATTTCTGGGTGATTTTATTTATCCTGGGCATTGTGGTTTATGCCGTTGTCCTTTCAGCCTACCTTTCGAATGTTTATCCTGATAAAGTGGGGACCGCAATTCTCCTGTTCCTCTCAAACATCGTTGGAGTTTTTGGTCTCTGGAAGGCCATGAGCGTCCCGGCATACACATCCTCTGTTAGAGCCGAGGTTAAGGCCAGAGCAAAGCCAGAGGTTTCAGAGACTGAGGAAGTGGCTGAGGAGGAAAAAATAGAGGAAGAGAAGGAGGAGGCTGAAGAGGAAGCAGAGGCGGAAGTGAAGGAGAAAGAGGAGGAGAAAGCAGAGGAGAAAGAGGAGAGCAAGGAAGAAACAAAAAAGGTGAAATTTCTCTGTCCGATTTGCAAGACAGAAGTGGATGCAGATGCCACTTCCTGCCCCAACTGCGGGGTTGCATTTGAAGAATAGCAAAGGGGATCGAGATGCGGATCACATGGTATGGACATGCATGTTTTAAGGTGCAGGGAGAGCACAGTATAGTCACTGACCCTCACGATGGTAGTTCCATAGGACTCCCAACACCATCTATTGTAGCTGATGTGGTGCTGATGAGCCATGACCACTTTGACCACAATTGCAAAACTGTGATAAAGAACAGGGATTGCAAGGTCATAAACAAGCCTGGGAAATATACAGAAAAGGGATTTGAGATAATAGGAATTGAAACATACCATGATGAGGCACGGGGTTCAAAGCGGGGCAAGAACATTGTTTTCAAGTTCAGGGGAGGAGATATAAATTTCTGTCATCTCGGAGACCTGGGCCATGCTCTAACCCCTGACCATGCTGCCGCGCTCGGCACCGTGGATGTGCTCTTCATTCCGGTCGGTGAAACCTACACGCTTCCTGTGAGTGAGTGCTGGAAAACAATAGATGTGCTCCAGCCCAAGGTCATTATTCCAATGCACTACAAGATTCCCTCCCTCAACCTTCCAATAAGCCCCTTAGATGTGTTCCTAAGAAATGCAGGCAGGGATGAAGTTGTGCACCTGGGCTCAAGTGAGAGGGAAATCACAAAAGAGGATTTAGCAGGTTCAAGAAAAATCTGGGTATTCACATTTTGAAGGTGGCGGTATTCATGGACCTGTTTGAGGCAATGAAAACAAGAAGAAGTATAAGAAAGTATAAAAGCCAGATGGTAGATGAGGAAGTTATAAGGAAAATATTCCAGATTGTGAGGCATGCGCCATCGGCACACAACGCACAGCCCTGGAAGTTTGTTGTTGTGAGGGACGAGGAAAAGAAGCGGAAAATTGCACAGTATTGTAACAACCAGAAGTTTATCTCCGAGGCCCCGGTTGTTATTGTGGCATGCGGGCTTCCTGACGAGAGTCAGGCAAACATCGGGAATTGGATAAGCGCGTTCGTTGTGGATGTCTCAATAGCCACAACATACCTTATGCTGGCAGCATGGTCTCTTGGGCTCGGCACATGCTGGATTGGAAATTTCAATGAGGAAAAGGTGAAAGAGGTTCTTGGCCTGGGGAACGATGTGAGGATTGTGGCGATAACTCCACTGGGATACCCTGACGAAAACCCTGAGCCACAGGGAAGAAAGAATTTGTCCGAGATTGTGGTTTTTGAGGGTTTTGGTTGATGTTCCTCAGGGTTATTACCACAAACACAGGCAAATTCAGGGAAATTGCAAAATTTTTTGAGGGGCTGGATATCCAGCTGGAAATGCATAGTGTGGAGTTACTGGAAATCCAGGCTGAGAGTTTAGAGGCTGTGGTTGTGAGAAAACTTGCCTCTGTTGATGCAAGGCTTGGCAACTGCCTCGTGGATGATTCAGGTCTCTTTATAGATGCTCTTTCCGGCTTTCCCGGTGTTTACTCCTCGTATGCCTACAGAACAATTGGTGTCAATGGAGTATCCAGGTTGATGGAAGGGGTTGAAAATAGAACTGCAAGATTTGAGTGTGTCTTTGGACTCAGGCTTAACAACCTGCAATACTTTTTCAAGGGGGTTTGCAGAGGGAGGATAGCAGAGAAGCCGAGGGGCTCTGGTGGCTTCGGATTCGACCCAATCTTTGTGCCTGATGGCTACAGCCAGACATTTGCAGAACTTCCAACGGAAGAAAAAAACAGAATATCCCACAGGGGAAAAGCTTTACTTTATCTCAGGAAATTTCTGGAGGAGAGAGTGGAGAAAAATTAATATTCAGCCTTCTCTATACTTAGCAGATTTGATTGGCATGCGGGCTGAGGCAGTAGATGATGAAATACTGATGAAACTCCATCCGAAAGTGGGTCTTTGGTTCAGAGAGAGGCACGGGAAATTCTCACCAGCACAGAGAGAGGCAATTCCCAGAATTCTTGAAGGAAGGAATGTGCTTATCTGTGCTCCAACTGGAAGTGGAAAAACCCTGAGTGCCTTTCTCGGGATTCTCAGCAAGCTGGCAGAACTGGCACAAAATGATGCGCTGGAGGATAAGGTTTACTGTATCTACATCTCTCCTTTGAGAGCTGTGGCAAACGATATCAGAAAAAACTTGCTTCTCCCGCTCAGGGAGATGGGGCTTGAGGGAACCATAAGGGTGGGTGTGAGGACTGGAGATACACCAAAAAAGGAGAAGAGCCAGATGGTGAAGCAGCCCCCACACATCCTTATCACCACACCTGAATCCTTCACTCTCCTCCTCAACTCAGTGAGATTCCAGGAACACCTTAAAGGAGTTAAGTATGTGATTCTGGATGAAATCCATGAGTTGTGTGCAACAAAGAGGGGTTCGCTTCTCTCTGCAGAACTTGAATTTCTTGAGGAAATTGCGCCGCATTTTGTGAGAATTGGCCTCTCAGCAACCCAGTCTCCAATTGAGAAAATTGGAATGTTTCTTGGCGGCTATTCTCCAAGGAAACCCAGGGCAGTGGAAATTCTCAATCTGGAGACAGCGAAGGAGTATGAGGTAAGAATAATTTATCCAGAAGGGATAGGGAACAAGGGCAGGGAGGAGACCATCCTTCAGATTGCGAGAATATGTGCCCAGATTATAGCATCCCATAAAACAGTCCTCATCTTCACAAACACCAGGAAACTCACCGAGGAATTTGTGCAGGTGCTTCGCTCCCTTGGAATTGGTGCGGTTGATGCCCATCATGGAAGTCTAAGCAGAAAAAGAAGGCTTGAAACCGAAGAATCTCTGAAAAAAGGGGAACTCCGTGCTGTTGTCACCTCAACTTCGCTGGAACTTGGAATTGACATTGGAAGTGTCGACTGTGTCATCCAGATATCCTCTCCCAAATCAATTTCAAAGGCTATTCAAAGGTTCGGAAGAGCAGGTCACACCCTGGGTGGTATCTCAAAAGGGTACTTTGTTGCTACAGGCATTCAGGATTTCCTGGAATGTTTAGCTATCCTCATGAAAATCCAGAGGCGAGAGCTTGATAATGTGGAAATCCCAGAGAAACCACTGGATGTTCTCTCCCAGGTGCTTGTAGGACTTGGAATTCATGGAATCTGGAAGGTAAAGGATGTGCTCAGGATTTTGAGGAGGTCTTACACATACCACAACCTGAGGAAACGGGAACTTGAAAATGTGCTTGATGCAATCTCTAGAACAAGAATGCCTCTTGTGCACTATGAAATGAAGCTCGAGGAGTTTACTACAAGGAGAAGTGTGGCAAGTGCATTTTATGAAAATGTGGGTACAATTCCAGCAGAGTACAATTATGAGGTGATTGATGAGTTTGGTGAGTCGCTTGGCACACTTTCGGAGAGATTTGTTGAATTTCTCAAGCCAGGTGAGACCTTCGTGCTCGGAGGAAGAGTTTATGAGTTTGTGAGACGCACGGCAAGGAGAATTTTTGTGAAGGAAAGCAGGGAAAAGGAGGCAACAATACCATCCTGGCTCGGAGAGTTGAATGCAAGAACCTGGGAGCTTTCAGAGGCATTTAAAGAATTACTGGGAAACCTGGGAGCTATGAATGAGGAAGAAATGAGACAGTATTTTCATACCTATCTGGAAAACCCAGGTGCACTTGATGAAATCGTTGGGATAATCAAGAGGCAGCAGGAGATTGGCGTCCCTGATGAAAGGAGAATTGTGGTTGAAACAATAGTTGATGGGGATAAGAAGGCCACGATAGTGCACTCACCCCACGGGAGGAGGGTGAATGAGGCTATAGCCAGATATATTGCGAGAACCATTCTTCCCCAGCCAGAGGTGATGGTAGATGATAATGGCCTTGCAATTCACACCACTGCCAGTATTGAAATTGTGGAACTCTTGAAATCTGAAGACTTTGAGAAGGTTGTAGTGCAAGGCCTTCTTTCCTCTGAGGCCTTTCGCATGAAGTTTAAACAGTGTGCATCCAGAGCCCTGATTCTCCTCACAAATCTCCGTGGAAAGAGATTCTCCTCAACCAGAATTTCAAAGGTAGTTGAGGAAATTCTCAGCAGGATCAACCAGAAAAATCCGATCTACAGGGAAGCGATGAAGGAGACACTGGAGATGGTTGACATACCTGGTGCCCTCCAGATAATTCAGGAACTTAAAGAAGGCAACCTTGAACTCACCAGCGGGATTGAGGGTAAGCTCTCGCCATTTGGAATTGAGATGCTGAGCAACTTTGCCAGGGATAGTGGTATTCTGGCGGATAAATTGAAGAGAATAAGAGGTCAGGCCATGCTGAAAAAATATCTGCTTGGAGGCGCCGCTCTCTCGCCAAGGTTTGAAAATGAAACAGAGGCGCTTAAATTCCTTCAGGAATACAAGAGTTGCTGGTATCCTGAGGAAAATCTGGAAAAACTTGCCAGGGAAAAGAAGGTGCACAGGGTTTTGCTCCCCTCAGGCACCCTCTATCTCTCCCCAGATGCCTACTCACTCTACTCAGAATTTCTTGCCCTGGATTGGGCATCAGGAAGAAAAACCAGACTTGCGAAAATGCTGATTGAGATTCTCGCAACCGCTCCATTTGATGTGCGGGAATTTGCCATGCTACTGGGCATTTCCCAGCCCCAGGTTGAGAAGATGCTTGAAGAGTTGCTTTTGGAAGGAATCATTGTGGGTGTAATTCACAATGGGTCAGAGAAATTTCTGAGCGCCAGGACTCTTGAATTTGTGATGGGTAAGGAGAGCGAATACCTGAGCCAGAAAGAGATAAAGGAAATTGTTGCAGCCAAAACCCTTGGCATTAACTCTGTCACTGAGTACTTTGAGAACTATATCGGGGTGCGGGACCCCTATTCTCTATTTGCCAGAGGGATAATAACGGCAGAGGAATGGGAGAGTTTGTTGGAGAAAGGCGAGGTGGTGCATGGTAGATTTCTGGGCGGGAGAAGTGTTTTCGTGCATGCCCGAGACCTTCCACTGCTTCAATCCCTGTATGCCACACCTCTCTCTCCCAATGAGGAAAGGGTGCTGAAAATGCTCAGCCAGCCAATGGAGTTCGGAGAAATTCGGAAAAAAACAGGAATTTCTTCAAAGCTTCTCAGGGAGATTCTGGAGAGGCTGGAAGCCCTTGTGTTAATAAGAAGAACTGGAGAGCCCCTTAAGTATCTGCCAATTCCAAAAGAGAGCTATGATGAGGGAAAGGAGGAGGAGGTGATTCTCCGTCTTGTAAAGGGGTTTGGAGCTGTGTCGGTAGAGACCCTGAGCAGATACCTCAATCTCCCATCAGAACGGGTTCATGCAATCCTGAACAACCTACAGGCAAAGAAAAAAATAAGGCGGGCAAAGATTATCGGCAATGAGCGAACAGTGTTTCTGGCAGATGAAAGAGTTTATGGAACATCTGGCACTATTCTCCTTCCATTAAATGACCCTTATCTTGAGCCAAAATGGGCTGAGATAGCGGGAAAATACGGGGATGTGAATCTTGTTTATGTTGAGAAAAACGAGGTTGCTGGTGTTTTGAGTGCTGAAACAAATGATGGAGTGCTTGAAGTCCATGAACTTAATCTGGTCTCTGATTGCTCCCTTGAAAATCTGGGAAAATGGATACTGGGATACGGGGATTATAAAAAGGTCCTTGTGGTGCGCCTCCACAGTTTTTCAGGCCTCCCTTCACCACTGCCAGGGTTTACAGCGTCCAATGGAAAATGGGTGCATTCCAGGGTTGATTATCTCCACTCCTCATTTTCCTTCAGGGACCTCTTCCCCAAACTCCTTACGCTGCAGAAAATTTACAGGAGGGCGGAGCAC
>JAWACX010000069.1:0-8291 GCA_038896575.1 Thermoplasmata archaeon | reverse complement strand
CCTGGTTATATTTTAAGTTTTCTGAACGCTATAGAGGTGGAGAATAAAACCGTGGTGTAATTTGCATCTTTGCAGACACGAATTCTTTGTTACTTCTTTCCATCACTGCAAACGCTACAATCTCACCCTCATTGTCGGTTATCTCTATAATCCTGGAGGTACATCCCTTCCAACCTTTTTAATTTTTCTACGCCCCTAGTAAGCGCTTTACAAGAAGACTTACATTATCGCGCAACTACTGAACGCAAAACCAGTGCCGGAAAACTGCACAGTGCCTCCTTTTGCGATAAGAGAATTTTTTGAATGAGGAGGAACATTCCACTCTTGTAGAAATCTGTTTTTCACATCGCTCCAATCTGTTGCAGAGGAATAATTGCCACATACAATCCCACCATAGTACAGTGTAGCGTTGAATATAACTGGTTCACCTAAATTAGCTGAGATTACTTCTACAACACTTCCGTTTACTCTTGCCTCTGTAGGTGCAGCAACAATATTTACTGTTACATTTCCAAAAGCATCCAGTTTCGCTGTCAGACCAATAGGTGTCGTCTGACTTCCACTAGGCAGAGACACTGAGTTAGCCAACATCACATAAAAAGTTACACTTAGAATAACGGTGATAATGACCAACAAGACCGTTGCAATTACGGGAGAAACTCTCTGCCTTGAGCTCAAAAACAAAAACATAAAAAATTAAGGGAAAAGGGAAAAAGTTTGGTGGCTCTATGCTGTTATCATAGCTGCACTGGTGCTAAACCCATTGCCAGCTATCTGAACGGTATCCCCAACTGAGACCCCAGCTGTCCCAGTTAGTATGATTGTCATCCCTGCTTGCCAGTAGCTTGTAGTGGCATCGGAAACTGGTTGACCTGCAGTTATGGTGGCCACTTTGCCACCCGCAGCGTTATATATGGTTCCCGAGCACTGTACAAGGCTGCCAGTTGTGGCGTTCTTTATTACTATCGACGAGCCATTTATGAACGCGTTTGGCGGTACACTGGTTATTGACACACTTACCTTCTGCCAGTTAACATACTTTGCGTGCATTCCAAGGGGCTCAAGTATTATGGGTCTTTGCACTGTTATAATGTCTGCCACAACTTTCATTGTGGTACCTGTATAGACTGCTGTGACCTTTATCTCGCCAGTATGTACATTTTCTGGCAATCTGGGAGTAATATAGAAGGATGCCTTTCCATCCCTGTCCGTGAGTTTCTTTATATCTACACCACAGCCCGCAAGTGAAATCTCCACCCCTTCCAGTGGTTTGCCATTCGTGTCATAAGCTGTGATGTTGAAGTCATAGGTGTTTCCCACAACCATATCTCTCACCTCTATCTCAATGTAGCCAAGGTCCCGAGGCGGTGGTGAAGATGTGTTTTGTGTCTGTCTCAACAAAAGAAAGCCAGACACTGCGGCCACAATGACCACGATAACTACAGCGGCGATTATCCCGCCCACAATCGCTGAGACTCCTTTTCTCTTTCCTGGACCTACCCTTCCTATCATTCTCTCACAACACAGGGAATTGCAACTCTATATTAATACTTTGTCTCAACATCTAGCATATGTGAGACCTTTGACCTTCAAAACGCAGGAGTTGATTTCTGCACCATCTCCCACTCCTTCTCCAGCCCCAACTCCCTAATTTTCTCCTTCCTTGGATATCCTTTTTCGTCCCAGTTTCGCAGGGCATAGTAATCCCGGAGCATCTCCTCTATCTCAACAATCTGTCCTCTTGCAGCACCGTCTGGCATGGGCTCATTTGTAAATCTCCAGGGCAGCACATCGTCCTTTGCAGAGAAACCCTCGCGGATGTTAAAAAGCCGATTGAGATTCACAATTCGCTCCCCGATGGTCTCAAGTTCCTTTCTGGTGAATTCTATTCCAGTTGTAAGTTTGAGCCCCAGGATAACCTCTGGATAAAAGAGGGCAGGAGGCACCATGGTTCCGTATTTACATGCACCAAGTGATTCCACAACCGTGGAGAAGTTTTCATTCACAAAAACCATGTACCCCTTGTATTTCGGGCTGAGACGGTCTGCGATTTCTGGCAAGTACTGTTCTCCATACACCTCCTTAATTTTCTCAACAAACCCAGCTTCATCCAGAACAGGGAATGCATAGAGATGGTCTGCACCTCTTGGCGAGACTGTCATCGCAAGCCCCATTGACTTCTGTGCTCTTCCATCCTGGCCTGCAATCTCCATCTTCTTCACATGCATCACATATTTTTCTGTGCCCCGCCCGATCTTCTGGGCAGCACGATAGCTTCCATCCGCCAGCAACTTTCCAAATCCTTTTCTGTATGCAATCATTTCCAGCAGTTCACAGATTACCTCATGGTTCCCCCATTTCAGGTCCAGTCCCTGCGTATCCCTCTTATCAATCAATCCCAGTTCATAGCATTCCATTGCCCATGAGATGGTTGCCCCTGCAGAAATTGTGTCCATGCCAAGGTCATTACAGAGATAGTTTGCATAAAGCACGGCCTCAAGATTTGAGTTTCCGCATCTGGAGCCAAGGGAAGAAAGGGTTTCGTATTCAGGCCCTCCTGAGATACACCTGTATTTTCCCTTTTCAACCTTGCAGTATCTTGCACATCGCTGGGTGCAGGCAAAATCCGCCCTGGGTTTTATTAGATAACCCGCATTAATTGCATCCCCATTTATCCTGCTTGCCTCAGGAAAATACCCAGTTCTACAATTGTATGTAGGAAACCTTCCAATTTCATTCATAAGGTCAACAAGGGCTGTGGTCCCATACTTTATTCTTCCAGGCGTAAGCGGGTCCTTCTCCATCTTCGCATGGAATTCTTTAATCCCCTCCAGGTAGTTTTCCTGGTCATAAATCTCTATTGGCCTTGTTCCGTAAACCGCAATTGCCTTCAGTTTTTTTGAGCCCATTACAGCACCGACACCGCACCTTGCAGCAGCCCTATCCAGGTCGTTCATTATTGCTGCAAATCTCACAAGGTTCTCACCTGCAGGTCCGATTGAGGCAACCCGAAACTCCTTTCCCTCATCCTTCCTTATGGTTTCCTCTGTTTCCTCAACACGCATGCCCCAGAGATGCGAAGCCTTCTTTATCTCAACTTCGCCATCCCTTATCACAAGATATACTGGTCTCTTTGCAGCACCCCTGATTATTATCCCATCATAACCAGCAAATTTGAGATAGGGTCCCCAGAAACCCGCGGAGTGTGCCTCACCCCAGCCATCGGTGAGCGGTGATTTGCAGGCAACAGTGTATCTTGAACCCTGTGGCCAGAGCGTTCCAGTAAATGGGCCTGTCGCAAACATCAGCACATTTTTTGGTGAGAGTGGTTCAATGCCTTTCCTCAGCATGTGAAAGAGGTAGTAGGAGCAGAAACCAGCACCACCTATGTATTTTCGCACAATTTCCGGCGGCACCCTTTTTCGTCTCACCCTCTTTTTTCCCAGGTCAACATAAAGAAGTGCGTTTGCATATCCTGGAATTTTCATATTCTCACCTCATCATCAGCACCTTTGGAGGGCAGAATTCAATGCATTTTCCACAGAAGTCGCATTTTATGGCCTTTCTCTTTTGAGGATGCATTTTTATCGCACCGAAAGGACAGGCAGCCACACAGCTGCCACAGCCCTTGCATCTCCTTTCATCAATCAACACCTTACCCTCAACAACTGAGATTGCACCTGTGGAGCACGCACTCCTGCACTTCGGGTTTTTACAGTTCTTGCAGGCATTTATGTAATCCTTCCCGTTCTTCTCCCTGAGCACCTCCAACCTTGCAGCTGCAGGCCAGATTTTTCCCTCCTTTGTGAAGGAACATACAAGCTGGCAAATTCTACAGCCAGTACAGGCCATCGGGTCAACATAGAGTGGCATTTTTCACCTCAAATGGACATTACTCGCGGATGCATAAATGTTTTGGTTTTGGCTTTTACTCCTATATATAGTCTCCCAGCACTGCTCTGGAGCATATGCTGAGCACAATCCCCACACCCATGAAGGAACTTACAAAAATTTCAAAGCCTTTCCAGAGGTTCATGTTGAAATTAACAGCAAGGAAGAGTAGAAGTTCCAGGATGCCGAACCCGGAACCAATACTTATGAGAAAACTTCCGAGCTTTACATGATTCCTGGCAACCGCATAGCCGCCAGAAATTACAGTGATGCCACCTAGTGCGCCAAGGAAAACAAGGAAGTAGAGGAGCACGAGCACAGGTAACCCATAAACTCCAAGGTTTGAGAAAAAGCCCAGGAGAAACTCAACTACTTCGCTGTGTGCAGAGTAGCCTGCAGCAATAAGGAGGAAGCCACCTATGTAGGCCAGGATTGATGAGATTCTTCGCCTCTCCTTTTTCATTCCTCACACGACCTCAAGTGAGAAATCTATAGATTTCACAGAGTGGGTTAGAATCCCTGTGGAAATCACATCACAGCACTTCGCATACCTCTTTATGTTTGTCCTGTTCACACCGCCGGAAATCTCTACAATTATGCCCCTGTTTATTTCCTTGATTTTCTTGTAGGCCTCTTCTGCCTCACTCACCTTGAAGTTGTCCAGCATTATTATGTCTACACCAAGTTCCGCACATCTCACAGCCTCCTCAATATTCTTCACCTCAACCTCTATTTTCTTCGTAAACGAGGCCTTTTTTGCAAGCATTATTGCCTCCTCAAGTCCTCCAACTACTGCAATGTGATTCTCCTTAATCAGGAACGCGTCACTGAGCGAGAAGCGATGGGGTTCTCCACCACCTATGATTACCGCCTTTTTCTCGAATTTTCTAAACCCCGGGGTTGTCTTCCTCGTTGCCGCAACCTTTACCTCAGGATTTGCCTCCCTTGCCATCTTCACAAGCTCCGCGGTCATTGTGGCAATTCCGCTCATCCTCATCAGAAAGTTCAGGGCAAGTCTCTCACCCAGCAAAATCTTTGATGCATCCCCTCCAATAAACATCACCTTTCTGAATTTCTCAACTATGTCTCCATCCCTGTACTGGAGTGTCACATTGCAGCCAAGATACTCAAAAATTCGCTTTGCCTCCTCAATACCAGCAAGAACGCAATCCTCCTTGCAGTGCACATAAGCCTTTGCATATCTGTTACCGCGTAGCAGGGCGGCACTCGTAATATCTCCAAATGGTGCGTCCTCCCTGAGATAATCCTCAATTTCCCTATCTGTGAGTGTTAAGTCATACATACTATGTGGAATGCATGGAGAATAAAAAAGGTTTGTTCCGTCCTCAAGGTTGCGGGCACAATCTCTAACATTCTGAGTGCCAGCCTTTTTGCACAGGCCATTAGACCACACCCTGAAGTTCGCATGTCATGGAGAATAAAAAAATTAAGAGTGTTTGTGTGGTTTCCGCACCCCGGCAAGGATAAGCAGTGATGCGAGAACCAGCACAAACAATGGCATAGAGCTGAACTCAGCAACTGGGTTGCCCAAAGGATACCAGTCGCTTGCACCCGCACTGCCAGCAATCGGGTAGGCATTCGCAGAGCCCCAGCCCTGACCATCCCAGTTGCTCCAGTAGTTGCCTTCCTGGGTTGTGGTGTCATACCAGGAGTTGCCGCCAGCATCATCGTAGGCCTGGCTATTGCCAGAAACACCCTTTGCACCGTTCGGGGTATCGGTAGATACCCCTTGGCTCAGGTACCGTAGGGCGGTAGCCCCGTTGCCTATGAAATTGTTGTGGTGGATTGTGTTGCCTGGGGAACTCAATGTAATATAAACGCCATAGTTTGTATTGTTGCAAATCCAGTTATAGGTGATGTAGTTGCTGTTTGAGAAATACACCAAAAAGATGCCGTATTGGTTGCCAGAGGCATTGTTATTTGTGATTGTGTTGTTGCTTGAGGAAGACAGGTAGATGCCGAGGTAGGAGTTGCCAGAGACATTGTTGTTTGTGATTGTGTTGTTGCTTGAGGAATCTAGGTAGATGCCGTAGTAGTTGGCAGAGGCATTGTTGTTGGTTATGTTGTTGTTATGGGAGAAATACAAGTAGATGCCTTTGGAGTTGCCAGAGGCGTTGTTGTCTCTGATGGTGTTATAATTTGAGAAACCAACTTGTATCGCAATACTTGCATTAGAAATACTCAACCCTGAAACCACCATATTTGAACAATTTGCAAGAATCACCTGACCAGCATCGGCGGGAACAGTGCCTCCCTGTTGGTTTTTGTAATAATAAACAGGCTTTCCATTCACAAGATTTGAGGGGCCTATGTTATGCGTATTCCAGTGCTCTAAATTAGCTCCCCGAATTACTATTCCGTTCTTCCATAGAATGTTGTTTGTGATGGAGTTGTTGCTTGAGGAATCCAAGAAGATGCCGTATTGGTTGCCAGAGGCATTGTTGTTTGTGATGTAGTTGTCGCTTGAGGAATCCAAAGAGATTCCTTTGTTGGAGTTGCCAGAGGCGTTGTTATTTGTGATGTAGTTGTTCCCTGAGGAACCCAAGGAGATGCCGTTGCCGTTACCAGTGGCATTGTTGTTCGTGATGTAATTGTTCCTTGCGGAATCCAAGCAGATGCCGTTGCCGTTACCAGTGGCATTGTTGTTCGTGATGTAGTTGTCGCTTGAGGAATCCAAGTAGATGCCGTGGGAGTTGCCAGAGATATTATTGTTTGTGACGGTGTTGTGGCTTGAAGAAGACAAGTAGATACCTCTGTCAAGGTTGTGAGAGGCAGTGTTGTTTGTGATTGTGTTTGAGATTGAGAGATATAGGTAGATGCCATAGGTGTTATCAGAGGCATTGTTGTTTGTGATTTTGTTGTAGTGGCTTGAGTCACACAAGGAGATGCCGTTGCCATTGCGAGAGACATTGTTGTTCGTGATGTTGTTATACCATGAGGAATTCAGGTAGATGCCATGGTTGTGGTAAAAGGCATTGTTGTTTGTGATGTTGTTGTTGGTTGAGGAATACAAGCAGATGCCGTATTTGGAATTTTGGGTGACCCTGTTGTTTGTGATGTTGTTGTACCCTGATAAACTAAGCGAGATGCCGCTGTAGCTGTTACCAGAGGCATTGTTGTTTGTGATGCTGTTGTTGCTTGCGTGCCACAAGGAGATGCCGTAGTAGGAGTTGCCCGAGGCATTGTTGTTTTTGATTGTGTTATACTGGCTACCACCATACAAATAAATCCCGTTATTTGAGTTGTTGCAGTTGTTGGAATCCAATGTGCCATGTGTCACATTGTTCAACGCAATTCCAGCACCGTTAGGGAGGCTACCAGTACCTGTTGCTCTGTACACATTGCAATTTCTTATTACAAAATAGGCAGTTGTGTTCTCAATCCAGATTGCGTATAAGCCACCATTTGCATCTATTTCCCAGCCTGATATGATGTAGGGGTCGTACTGTGTTCCTGAACCACCAATAACACCATTAGCAGAGGTAAAATTGGCATTGCCGTTTATATGGATTGGTGCACGGGGGATGTACTTTATCTCCATTTTTGTGCTAGCGTTTATTTTGATAACTCCTGCACTGCCGTTCTGCCAGGTGAGAACTGTAACAACGCTCAGCACGAGCAAGGCAAGCACGAAAATAGCCAGGACTTTGCCACGGTCTGGGTTTTCCTTTATTTTTTGACAGCCCCTGTGACAATTCCTGCTTGTGGACCCATTTAGCAAACCATGGGCATTGCCTCTTGCGTTTCTAATCTCCACTCCTCTTGTCATCTTACTCTCTAATTTCATATTGATCACAAAGAGCATGAACACAAAGTGAAATATATAATTTACTAGTGCTTGCTGCTGGTGGTGATGCAAATTTCGCCTGAAAAAGACGCATGTTTTCACCTTTTCCTACCGAGGGTGAAAACATACTTCATCAAAATAATATTGACCCGCGCCCGGGGAAAATAGGGCGGTTGCGAAACCTATACGAGACGCTAAAAGAGCGACTTCTGAGCTTTAAGCCCAAGTTTCGCAGTATATAAACATTACTATGGTTAAATTTCTTGCAGAATATAAAATTCTGGTCATACTAAAACATGAGAAAAACGATTTTTATTTTTTTCGTATGCCATAAAAGCCAGTATTTCACTCACTTCCAAACCACTCAAAACATCCTTTTACTGTATCTATGCTGTATGAAAATTTCTCAAGTATTCTTCTCAAGTATTCTTACCATTATCTCCTTTCCCAGCTCTCTCTCAAGTATTTCCTTTACCAACAGTGTGAGCACGCATAACGCAATGTGTGCTATCTCCAGCCTATCTGTCCAATGATATATCGGTCTCAGCCATAACTCGCTCTTCAATATCCTGAACTCTCGCTCTATTCTCTG
>JAWACX010000068.1:0-8327 GCA_038896575.1 Thermoplasmata archaeon | reverse complement strand
CTCTTTCAAAAGCTTCTCTCTATCAATTCCCTTTGCTTCCATCTTCTCCTTCTTTGGTTTCACACGGAGCTTCATGTTGATTATGTCGGTCTCAATATCACACACATCTATCACTGTGGTCATCTCAATTCTGGATGCAATCTCCTTCACCTTCTCAATGTCGTTTGCAAATTCCTTCTTGAGGTAAATTGTCATCACAGGAGTGCTCGGTGTTCGCCTTGCATCCAGTATCTCAATCAATCTCGGCAGTCCAAGGGTAACATTCATCTCTGCAACACCAGCATAGTGGAAGGTTCTCAGGGTCATCTGTGTGCCTGGCTCACCGATTGACTGTGCTGCAACAATCCCTACAGATTCATGGGGGTCAACAAGTCTAGTCTCCAGTTGCTGGTACGCTCTCCTTACCATCAGAGAAATAAGCTTCTCGGTTGATTTCACACCTGCCTGCGAAACTACCTTTGCAATATCCTGCACAACCTTCAGCGGCATCGCAAAATTAAACTCCTTTTCATACTTTTGGGCAACCTTTAACACCTTCTTTTCCATCTCTGTGAGTTTCGGTCCCTTCTCAATAACCTTTATCTCAACATTCTCCTTTGCCACTTTCTTTCCCGCTTTCAAGCCAGCAGATTTCCTTGATACCATACTTACTCACCCTCCCTTTCACCTTCCTCCTCATATTCTTCATACTCTTCCTCAATCTCCTCCTCCTCAACTTCCAATTCCTCCTCCACAAAGAGAATGTCCCTCTCTACCTCTCCGTAATTCAGGGTCCCACTTTCTATTTCCCCTGTCTCTTCCAGTTCCTTTTTCTCCTTTCCACCAAGCACTGCAAGGAGGAGGTCCACCGCATCAATGGCATTTCCCTGGACACTCCTCGCCGGGTCTATTCCATCCTCTCCATAACGGAACTGGATAATCATTCCCGCCGTGTTCCTGACAGTCCTGTCTTCCATCACCCGCAGGTCTTCAAGAGCGTTAATCAACCGTCGCTGCATATAACCAGAGCGTGAAGTTCTCACCGCGGTATCAACAAGCGCTTCCCTGCCACCCATGCTGTGGAAAAAGTACTCTGTGGGTTTGAGACCGGATTTGTATGAGGATTCAACGAAACCCCTGGCTTCAGCGCCCAGATCCCCTTTCTTGAAATGAGGTAAGGTTCTCATATAGTAACCTCTGAACAATCGCTCACCCCGAACTGCTTGCTGTCCGAGAGCTGCACACATCTGGGTCAAGTTCAGCATGTTACCTCTCGCTCCACTCTTGGCCATGAGCACAGCAGAGTTACCTATGCCCAGATACCTGCCTGCAATCTTTCCAGCTTCATCTCTAGCCTTGCCAAGCACCCTCATGACTTCAACTTCCAGGGTTTCTTCAAGAGACCTGCCGGGAAGGAGTTCAAGGGTGCCATTGCGGTATCTGTTCACAAGTTCATTAACCTCCTTCTTTCCGTTCTCTAGCACCTTCCGGATCTCATTCTTTGCCTCCTCTGGAATATCCTCATCCGAAATTCCTGTTGTAAATCCGCGCAGGGTGATAACCCCAATTGCAAGCCTTGTCGCCTTCTCAAGGAATTCTTTTGCTGCAAGTGACCCATAGTCCCTAGCAATCTTATCCAGAATCTTACCCTTGCCCACCGCAATTCCCTTCCCGTCTATGGCACCGCAGAGCAGCTTTCCATCCTTTATTTTTACATAGGCATCAATCTCACAATTTTCCTTTTTGCACTCATCGCATTTCTGGCATATTGAAGCTCTGAATGTGAGGTTCAGGTCGGGTGGGAGTACAATACTGAACAAGCTCTTTCCATACCAGATTTCTTTACCATCCTTCTTTCCATCTGGTGGAGGTATTGGAGTTTCTGGCATCCGTACGAAGATGAAGTTAACCTCTTCCCTTGTGAAGGTTGGGTTCTTGTAGGTGAGCAAAAAGGAGCCTGTGATGTGGTCATGGATAGGTCCAATAATTGGTGCCCCGAACCTCGGCGAAAGAATGTGTTCGTGGGTTCTCATCAGAATCTTTGCCTCGGCCCTTGCCTCCTCACTCTGGAGCACATGCAGGTTCATCTCATCTCCATCGAAGTCAGCGTTGTAAGGAGGACAGAGACAGAGGTTGAATCTGAAGGTCTTGTGGGGCATGACACGCACCTCATGGCAGAGCATTGACATCCTATGAAGCGAGGGCTGGCGGTTGAAGAGACAGATATCCCCATCCATCAATTGTCTCTCCACAATCCATCCTGGCCCTATCTGCTCAACCACATTCGCCTTGTTTTTCTCAGTGATTTTAATCCTTCTTCCCTCTGGCGAAATCACATAATTTGCACCTGGCACATACTTTCCATCTACATTTTCAGGGTTCGGGCCCCGTTTCACAAATTCCTTTGCAACCTCTACATTAAATGAAGTGACATAAAGAGGAACAGTGAGTTCCCTTGCTGCCTCCTCAGGCACACCAACTTCAGTAATTCCCAGATTCGGGTCTGGAGAGATAACAGTTCTTGCAGAGAAATTTACTCTCTTGCCTGAGAGATTTGAGCGGAACCTTCCCTCTTTCCCTTTCAATCTCTGCACAAGGGTTTTCAGTGGCCTCCCTGAGCGGTGCCTTGCTGGTGGAATCCCAGATGTCTGATTATCAAAGTATGTTGTGACATGATACTGGAGCAATTCCCAGAGGTCCTCCACAATCAACTGTGGTGCACCGATATCCCTGTTCTCCCGCAGCCTCTGGTTAATTCTGAGAACATCAACGAGTTTATGCGTCAGGTCATCTTCAGACCTGTCTCCAGATTCAAGCGTGATTGAGGGCCTGACAGTAACAGGGGGCACAGGGAGCGCGGTAAGGACAAGCCACTCAGGCCTGGCAGTTTCAGGATTTATTCCGAGGATCTCAAGGTCCTCGTTGGGAATTCTCTCTAGCCTGTCCCTGATATCCTTAGGAGTAATTTTTACACCGTTCTCCCTGAATGTTGTTGGCTTATCAAGGGTAATCTTTTTCTGTTCTGTCTTGCAGTAGGGGCAGATTTGCCTGGGCTCAATTTTAAGTTCCCTGAGGAGCGAGACAAAATCAACCCGTTCTCCGAAAGCCTCATGCTTTGCCTTCAGTTCCTTTACCATCCTTATTTCATCCTCTGAAAGAAGAATTCGCCCACAGATTGAACAGGTGTGCTGCAGGAACTTCTTTATCTCCTTGACATAACCAATGTGAATCACAGGCATTGCAAGGTCTATGTGACCAAAGTGCCCCGGGCATTCATCAACCCTTCCGTTGCAGGTCTTGCATCTCAGCCCGGGTTCAATTACACCCATCCGGGTATCCATCAACCCACGGTCAATGGGATACCCATCATCATCGTAGGTGTCAGCAGAGATAACCTTCACCGCACTCATCCTTCTTATTTCATCTGGTGAGAGTATTGCAAACTTTATGTTTCCGATTCTTTTTGATACTCCAAATCTCTGCATTGTGCTCACCTCATGTCCTCAAGCCTGAGCCGCATTACTACTCCAAGCGAGAGAAGCTCATCAGCCATGAGCTTGAAGGAATAGCTCATTTGAACTGGATAGATTGTGGTTGTATTTCCACACACTGGACATTTGAGAATGTTTGTTTTCATGTCCTTCAGGGCAATATGGCCGCATTTGGGATTTCCACAGACATACTGCAGAGTTCCATCCGACTCATCCAGCAGCCTGTCCTTTATCACCATTGCAGTTCCATGCCCTATCAAGGTATCCCTCTCCATCTCACCAAATCTCAAGCCGCCCTGACGGCTCCTACCCTCTGTTGGCTGTCTCGTGAGAATTTGCACAGGTCCTCTGGAACGCATGTGGAGTTTTCCTGCAACCATGTGATGCAATTTCTGATAGTATATCACACCAATGAAAATGTCTGCCTCTATCTTCTTTCCAGTCAGCCCGTCATACATCACCTCTCTTCCAGTGTGTTTGAATCCCAGCTCAACAAGTTCTTTTCTCAGTTGCTCTTCCTTCTCGCCACTGAATGCTGTGCCATCAACAAATCTGCCCTCCATGCTCCCTACCTTTCCACCGATCATCTCGAGCACATGGGCAACAGTCATCCGTGAGGGAATTGCATGGGGGTTGATTATCAGGTCTGGCGTTATTCCATCTGGTGTGAATGGCATGTTCTCCTGGGGATATATGAGACCTACAACCCCTTTCTGTCCGTGTCTGGACGCGAACTTATCCCCGAGTTCCGGGATTCTCTCATCCCTCACCTTGACCTTTACAAGTTTTGTTGCATTTTCAGAAAGTGTGAGAAAAACCGTATCCACCCAGCCATGCTCCCCGGGCCTCACAGTGATAGAGGTCTCTCTCCTCTTTTGTGGCGTCAAAAGTTCTGCATCCTCCTCAAGGAATCTTGGGGGTGAAGTTTTGCCCACTAGAATATCTCCTTCTTTTACCGCACATTCAGGGAATATTAAACCATCCTCGCTAAGATTTGCATAGGCCTCATCAGGTCTGGCTCCAACAACCTCAGAACTCGGACACTCAAATTTATCTTCCTGGCCACCAGGGTACTTCCGCTCTTCTGTTCTGTAAGTCCTGAAGAAAGTGCTTCTCCCGAGCCCTCTATCCACTGCAGCTTTGTTGAGAATTACAGCATCTTCAATATTGTAACCCTCCCTGCTTAGCACAGCCACCACAAAATTCTGCCCTGCAGGCCTCTTATCAAAATTCACATACTTGAGAACCTCGGTCTGGACAATTGGAATCTGGGGATAGTGGAGGAGATGCCCCCTTGTGTCCGGCCTTACTCTGTAGTTCGAGGCGTTCAATCCAAGGCTCTGTTTTGCCATTGCAGCACCCATTGTGTTCCTCGGTGTAGAGTTATGCTCAGGATAAGGTATCAGGCCAGTGCAGATGCCCAGGATGTTTAACGGGTCAATTTCAAGATGGGTATGCTCAGGTGTCAGAAGGGAGGGGACAGAGAATGTACCTCCACAATGTCTGCATCTCAATTTCACCTGTGTATCCTCAGAACCCATGTTTGTCCATTCAACATCATTTCTCGCAAGGTATCTTCCACATTTCGGGCATTCCCTTGGAACATCATAAGCAAAGACCGCAATGTAGGCATTCTCCTCTTCATCTGCATCAACCCACTCCACAAATCCATCCCTGATGAGCGAGGAAAAGTCCCTTTTTCCGCTCGCAAGCTCTTCCAGTTCCCTGTTTGTTATCAAAGTTCTTCCATCTTCCACCACAATCAAGGGACGGCGGAGTCTCCCCTCGTCACAGTTCACATAAATTTCATTCATCTCCATGTCATAGAAAATGTTGACCTCGTGGGAGCGGTCACCAAGTTTGTAAGAGAGACGCTGGCTCCTCCTCCTTGTTCTCACTTCTCTCACGAGTTCCAGCGGATTTGAATGGACACCTACAAAATTCCCGTTCACATAAACCCTTGTGAGACGGTTTATGTCCTTCTTGTCCATGTGGGCTAACCGCTCCGCCATCTGGTTAAACGGAATTAATCCGTACTGCTCAAGTGTTGCAATTACCTCATGCTCATCAACGCCCTCAGAAATATCCACCATCAGCGCAAAATTCTTCACCAGCCCGCAGTTTTGTCCTTCTGGTGTCTCATTGGGACAGAGCCTTCCCCACTGTGTTGCGTGAAGGTCTCTTGCCTCAAAATGCGGCTGGCTTCTCGTGAGCGGAGAAACAACTCTCCTCATGTGGCTTATACTGCTTATGTAAGAGGTTCTGTCAAGGAGCTGGGAGACGCCAGTTCTCCCACCAACCCAGTTTCCTGTAGCAAGTGCATGGAGGATTCTCTGGGTAAGGAGGTCAGGTCTTATAGAGGAACTTATTCTCAGGTCCTTCTTTCTGCTGTAGCTCTTCTCAAGCTGATATTTCAAATCCTTCATTAGCTGGTTGAAAGCAGTGCGGAACAGGTCTTCCATAAGGTCTCCAGAAAGTTTGATTCTCTTGTTCCCGTAATGGTCTTTGTCATCCTCCTTCCTTCTGTTGAGCGCAAGCTCAATGACCTCTCTTGCCATTCTCCCCAGATAGAGGGCTTTCTTAATCCTGTCTTCCTTTGTTGTGCCGAGATGTGGGAGCAGGGAATGGTCCAGAATTGTCTCCACCTTCTTCTCCCTATATTCCTTTGCCTGGCCCGTGGCAAATTTCCGTTCAAAATAAAGAATTGCATCTTCCGTGGTAGCTATTCCACTTGGCGGGTATTTCTCAGTGTCATAGCATTCTTCAATATTCACATAAATCATGTGCTTTATCTTGTTCACCTCTGGGTCATCAGAATATGCGAGTTCTGAGAGGATTGCGTTTGCAATCTCATTGTCATTGTCTATTCCCAGGGCCTTCATGAGAATGGCGATTGGAATGGGTCCCGGTGCTGAAGGCACGGTGACATTCAGAATTCCGTCCTTTCTCCGCTCCACAACAGTCAGGGCCCTGAAACCCTCACGCTGGGAAAACACCTTTGCTGTTTCTGTTTTTGTTCCGTACCTTTCGTTGTACTCCACAAGGACTTTGTTTGGTGCCAGGTCTTCCATGGAAATAAGCACCCTCTCATTTCCCCCGATGATGAAATAGCCGCCCTGGTCATATGGGTCCTCGCCAAGTTTTTCAAGAAGGCGTCTGTACTCCTCATCAGTGAGTTCTCCAAAATTCTCCTCCTTTTCACTAACTTCGTGCTTAAATAACTCCTCATATGTGCGAAGAATGTTGTCTTTGTGAATGCTGCAGAGTTTTGAACGCACCATGATAGGAATCTGCCCTATTACAATTCTTTCAGTTGCATGCTCCACGCCCCCCTCAACCACCGTGAATTCCAGCTCTACATCGGCCATGTAGGAGAGCCCTCTGAGCCTGGCTTCCATGGGCGTGATAATGTGTTTTGAGCCGTCAGCCTCCTTCACCTCAGGCAGGGTCACATGGATTGTATTCCTTCCCGGTGTGCCATCAGGGTTTATCTTCCTTCCAACCCTTATGAAAATATCCTCAGCACCTTCCAGGCGAATGATTCCTCTCTCATTCGGGTCGTCTGAGAGCCTGAGGTCGTCCACAATCTTCTGCATCCTGCTCCTAGGATTATCTGGAGTTGGGAGAAACTCGTTGAAGGAGGAGAGATGATGGTTTACGAGCCCTCTTTCCTTTATGTATGCCCTAATAAACTCCCGCATTAATTCACCTCACACTACAACAACTCTGTAAGCGACAAACACACCTGCTGTTCTGCTTCTCCTAACAATCTTTATTATCCTCCCTGGCTCAATCTCACCAGTGATGGTTTCAAGTGCGAGAATTGCTGCATCTGTCTTTTTTATCCTTGGAAGTTGGTCCTTTGTAAGATTCAATTTCTTCAGAATTTCTTTCTCCTCTTCCCTGTCAACAAGGTAATGTTCAGGTACATATTCATGTTCAAATATGTTAAATTCAGGCATGGTATCACCTTCTTTGATGCGTGTTTCTGCAACTCTCAAATCGAACGGGCCTGTGGGGAGTTTCGCCCCGTCTCTTCCAAGCCAGCAGGACAGGGTTTCGAACCCCAGACCACCTGGTTAAAAGCCAGATGCTCTTTCTAGGAATCCTTGATGGAGTTCCATCGGGATTCAACCTAGCTGAGCTACAGGCCCCTGAGTGTTGCAGCATGAAGGTTTTCGGGCTTATATTATTTTTCGCTCCAGCGAGCATAAAGAATGCCCTGCCACCTTCAAAACTAAAATTTCGCATTGCGCTTACCACAATGGAGGGAGTAAATAAAGGTTGCGGTAGGCTGTGAGACATAAACTTTGTTTGAAAAATAAAATTTTCTATTGATAGAAATATTTATATATAACATATACTATACCATTACCGAAAGAAAAGGAAGCAATTGAGGCGAGCACGGCTTTGGGATTCATTGGGGCTATGCTGCAGTCTATGTTTAAACTAAAGCAGATGTGTCTGGAGAAGAGGAAAGAGATATATTTTTGATTTCCATTTTATCGAGGATGATAGAGTTTCAGGATTTTGTCCAGGAGTTGGACACCCTCTTGGGACGAAAAACAGCTTTTGATAAGAATTTCTGGTTTAAAATTGCAGAAAGACTCGGATACCCTGTAAAAAAAGAACCTCTCTCTGTGGATGTTCTTAAAGAGGAATATAAGATATTCCCGAAATGGCTCGCAGTTTCCGATGTTTTCAGAGTTTACTTTGATGAACATGTGGAGTTTGTGTTGGTAATAGTAGAGGATAGAATGACCAGAAGTTGCTGTGTCCAGTGTGCTAGAAGGTGGAAAATTACTAGACTTGTTCGTCCCATGCTTGTTTTTACGGATGGAAGAGAAAGTTATGTTG
>JAWACX010000067.1:0-8422 GCA_038896575.1 Thermoplasmata archaeon | reverse complement strand
AAAAGCGTTCACGGAAAAAGTGGGCAGGTTCGGGGATGCCCAGAGGCATCTCCTTGGCACAGGTACCGTAGGGCGTAGCCCCGCCCGAAAAGGTTTCATGGAACCCTTTTGCTCGCTGACGCTCGCAAAAGCGTCCACGGAAAAAATGGGCGGTTCGGGGTATGCGAAGCATACCCCTTAATGCGGGTACCGTAGGGTGCCAACCCCGTCCGTAAGGGTGCATACCCCGACCGGAGAGAGCCCTGGACGCGGGTTCAAATCCCGCCGGGAGCACCACACCTGTTTTTTATGTCTGATATTAGAGTTATTAACCAGTTATTATAAAAGACGAAGAATAATACATCGCCTCCGAAAGTTATATATACTACTAAATACATAGTAACACTATGTATGTCGGATTCGGAGGTGAAAAAATGAAAAACGGAATAAAAACAGGGGCAATTGCAAGCCTGGTAGCGCTTCTGGCATTTCTGCCTGCAATTGCATGGGCTCCGAGTACAACGGGAGAAAGCCAGACAGATAACATAACCTATGTTTGCGAGACAAGTGAACTGCTTGGTGGAGGAACTGTTGTTGGTTTGAGAGTACGGGACATGACCTTTGGAGTGCTTTTTGGTGATGAAAATCACAGCAATAGTGTGATTGTATTTACCTCAACGACCAGGTATTTTGGAGGAGCGGAACTTTATGACACAAATGGGAATTACCTCGGGAAGCGAGGAATTCCTATTACCACTATCTGTGCCCAGAGGTTTGATTATCTGGGCGAGTTTCTGAGGGTCTCGCCTGATCAACTGTTTTCACCAATTGAGCGAATAAAAGGAATCAATCTAAATGGGACCTGGGAATTTGGACATCTCACAAAGGTGATTGACAATGCCAGTAGAAGTGCAGAGATAAGTTTCACTTTAAGTAGATACAACCTTACCTATACGCAGCTGAACAGCGAGACACTTGCGGGTGTGCTTGAGAAAATCGCCCTAACTTTCCATCTCCACCTGAGCATTGAAAACAAGACAATAACCGATGTGCCATGGTATAAGGTGACTGTGGACAGAAGGGACAACAACAGAATTGTGGATTCAGCATTCCTGAGATACGAGAATTACTCCTGTGGTGTGGTAAACGGGAGTTTCAAGTATGACCATCTCATTGAGGGCTGGGACTTTGCCACAAACAGAAGTGCTCTGGCAATGGGCACAACGATTGTGGTGCTTAACTATGTGCACAACAAGGTGGCTGAGTGGCTCCATGCAGAGTATGGAAGAATGGGTGCAGAGACAGACAACGACACAATTGCAAACGAGAGCAATGGGCCCACATTGCCCAGGGCAATTACAAGGGATTCAATTGCCTTCAAGGATAACTGGCAGAGAATCGGTGTATTCAGATGGGTGAGCAATGTGACAGTGGATGGGATTGAGAAGCCAATGCTCTTCCAGGTTCATGGTTGGGAACGCCTCGGCTTTTCCTATGCCAATGGAAATTTCAGGGGTTTTGGCGTGAAAGGTGCTTTCCTCTATCCCCAGGGAAACTCAATATATCATGACCCGGGATTGACCGCAGAGGCTGCCCTGCTCACAATTCAGGATGTTGATGCAAGAAATGTAATCAGGATTGTCCTGATTGCCGGTGTCCTTGCACTTGCAGTTGCAGGTCTTGGTGTGGTGGCCTATATTATAATCAGAAGACGGAAATAAACTCATTTCCTCTTTTTTATCTGTTTTTCTATTGCCTCTTCTAATGTAATCTCTCCCAGTGCAACCTCTCTCGCAAACTCCCTAGAAATTGTGACCTTTCCATCGCTTTTTATCCTGCTAATTCGCTGGATATTCCTGAGTTCTCCAGCACTCGGCTCTATTACGGGCTTAGCATCTACATCCTTGCCCCTGTGCATTGCGATTCTGACTGCTGCTTCCACATCTGGCTCCTCCGCGTTTATCGTTGTTCCTTTCTCATCCACGATTTCAATTGGAATTTTCAATTTCCAGAGCACTGAGATTATCTTATTTCTTTTCGTAATATCACCGTGCCCAATGCGAAGCACTTTTCTAAACGCTTTAAATACCTTGAGGTATGTTTTTACAAGTTCCAACATTGCTTCTGCAGAGAACACAGTGGCTCGGGCCAGAACAACACCATCACCAACAAGGGCAATCCCTATGTGCTCACCTGGGTCTATCCCGATTACAAGCTCATGAATTACCTCCTTACCCATCAATAACTTCATTGCAGTAAGAATTGTTGTTTCTGGCTTCCCATCGTATGCAACTACATTCTCAAAATCAATTCCATCCCTTTCCTCCTCAGTTGTTATTATTACGCCCACATGCATCGGCACCTGTTCCCCGGGAAGCAGAATCTCAAATGGCAGATTTTTTTCCTTGAGCAATTTGAGGAGTTCATAGTAAACTGGAACATTCGTTGTTGCAATTCCTATGATTTTCATCTAATTCCTACAACGCAATCTAAAATATTAAATAAGCGATTGCTCTTGCGGAAGTGGTGAGTCTATGGGGCTTATCTCAGATAAGGATAAGGAGACACTCAGAAAGGAGCTGGGAAATCTGAAGAGCGATGTGAAGATGCTCGTTTTCACAAGCGAGGATGGATGTGAGTACTGCAAGCTTGTTCTGGAAGTTGCCACGGAGTTACAGAGTTTGAGCGAGAGAATAAAGGTAGAGAGGTATGAGGTGAGCAAAAACAAAGAGGTAGCAGCGAAATACGGGATTGATAAAACACCAGCACTCGTGCTTGAGGCTGGGAACAGAAGGGCAGTCTTTTATGGTGTGCCCGCAGGTTACGAATTCACAACACTCGTTGAAGACATAGTTGAGATTTCAGAGGAAAGGCCAGAACTTTATGAGAAAACAAGGGAAATGCTTAAACAGGTAGATAAGGATGTGCACATCATGGTGTTTGTCACGCCAACATGCCCATACTGCCCTGCGGCAGTTCGTATTGCCCACAAATTTGCGTTTGAGAATCCAAAAATCAGGGCAGAAATGATAGAAGCCACTGAGTTCCGTGAACTCGCTGAGAAGTATGGAGTGTTCAGTGTGCCCAAAGTTGTAATCAACGACGAGGTGGAATTTGAGGGTGCATTGCCAGAGGAACAATTTGCAGAGCATGTGCTTTTAGCGATAGGGAAAACAATCTAATCCCATGGTGAACCGTGTCTCGAAAATGGCTTCGTGAGAGAAGAAAGGACTATTATTACCATCTGGCCAAAAAAGAGAATTACAGGAGCAGGGCAGCGTACAAGTTGATGTACATCCAGGATAAGTATAGCATCATAAAGGAGGGTGATGCGGTTGTTGACCTTGGATGTGCCCCAGGGGGCTGGCTTCAGGTTGCTCAGAAGCTCGCTGGAAACTCAGGCATTGTTTTCGGCATAGATATTGTGGAGATTGAACCACTGGAAGGTGTTGTTTTTATTCGTGGAAATTTTCTGAGAGAGGAGGCGCAGAAGAAGTTGCTTGAGGCAATCAAGGCTGCTGGCAGGGAGCATGTTGATGTTGTGCTTTCAGATATGTCTCCAAACATAAGCGGGAATTACTCAATAGACCATGCAAGGTCTGTGGAACTTGTAACCAGTGCCTTTGAGTTTGCCTGCAAAGTTCTTGGCGCTGGAGGAAACTTTGTAGCCAAAGTTTTTCAGGGAGACATGTATGCTTCGTTGCTGGAAAAACTCAGCGTAAAATTCAGGTTTGTGAAGGGGTATAAATCCGAGGCTAGTAGGAAGAGCAGTTCAGAAATCTACATTGTGTGCAAGGGTTACGGAATGAAAGGTGGAAGGTAGATTGAGCTCATATCTCCCAAAAGTTGTTTTTAGCATTGCATCCTTTTTCCGCCAATCCTTCTGGCTCATGATGGAATATAGTCTTCGGTCTTTTTAATTTTTCTACGCCCCCTGAATGTGTGGTTAATTTTTTATATGGCATGGGAATACCGCATCTGGTGGAAAAATGTTTGAGGCAGAATTGGAAACGGTAGAGGGTCTGTTAAAACTGCCCACGAGAACTGCAGGTGTTAAATTTCTGAAGAAAGAGGAGGAATTGCCCAAGCGACCCATGGTCCAGCCCCATAACTTCTGCCAGCTTATCTCCATAGCGAGATACCAGGAAATGGGAAATGTATGGGTGGCTGGGAAAGCAGTTTGTGCAATAGGGGCTGCATGTCTTGGACTTATCAAAACACCAGAGAACTTTACAGCGGGCAGGGCACCAACTGGAAGGTACACCAGGGACGAAAATGCTGGCAAAAGGTTCATTGCCAATGTCTTCAAGATTGGTGACACGGATGAGAGATTTGCTGGTGTTTTTGTTCACTCCCTGCGAAAAATGAAGGAGGCGGATGTAGCGATAATCTATGGAATGCCTGCACAGATAATGCGGCTCATCCATGCCTTTGCCTACGATTCAGGCGAGAAGGTGACAGGGGACACTGTGGCAGAAGCTGCTCTGTGCTCTGCAACCGCTTTTGCATTCAAAACCAGGAAGCCAATCTTCGCAATTCCCTGTGCGGGTGACAGAAGGTTTGGAGGGACACAACATACAGAGATGCTCTTCGCAATGCCGGCATCTGAGATAAAAAGGGTCGCTGAAAATCTTGTTGCTACCGAGAAACTCGGAGCCTCTGTATTCCCTGTTGCCCCCTTTGCCTTCTACGAGCCAAAAATGAGTGAGGCCTATTCAATGAAAAAAGAGTATCTGGGTGAGGAAAAATGAGGATTACAATTCCGTGTGTAAAACACAGGCTGATGGATGTAGAGAAGAATCTAGAACTGATAGAGAAACACACCGGGAACTCCGACCTTGCTCTCTTTCCCGAGATGTTTATCACTGGTTATTCTCTCAAAAACAGAACACTCAGATTTGCTGAAACATTGGGTGGCAAGATCGTGGAAAAGCTTTCTAGAATTGCAGCAACCAATGGAACGACAATTGTTGCAGGAATGCCAGAGTTTTGCAGTGCAGATAATCTGGTTTACAACGCTGCAGTTGTGGTAATGCCAGACGGGAATATAAGGAGTTACAGAAAACGGAAACTTGCCACCTTTGGACCATTTGAGGAATCCTTGTTTTTTTCACCAGGGAAAGAGGAATGCATCTTTGAAATAAAAGGGTTCAGAATAGGGCTTGTGATTTGCTATGAACTCTTCTTCCCGGAAATCGCAAAGGCATATGCAATGAAAGGAGTGGATATGCTTCTCTGTATTTCTGCCTCACCCTCAACCACCAAAAAGTTCTTTGAAGCTGTGCTGCCAGCAAGGGCAATAGAGAACACCGTGTATGTTGCCTACTCAAACCTTCTGGGCAGAGAACAGAATCTTGTTTTCTGGGGTGGCCAAAGGGTTTATGGTCCAAGAGGTGAACTCCTGGGAATGGTTGAGCCATATACCGAAGGCACGCTGGAAATTGAACTGGATAAATCGGGATTGAAGGTTGCAAGGAAGCTCAGACCCACGATTTCAGACAGCCAGGTATTTTGTAAGGCAAATGTGGAATAATAGTTTATATACTTGTATGTAATTATAGGAGAGCAAAGGGGCGTAAACCATGTTCGGAAGAAGAGGTGCACTGGTAAAGAAGATTGAAGAGCAGCCGATGTGTGAATATGATGTGGTGCAGGAAGGCAGGCTCATAAAAATGGTCACAAGATGTAAGGAATGCGGAGGTGCTGGTGGTCTTGATAACCCCGCATGCCTTACAGGAGTCCTGAAAGCCCTTACAGAGGAAGAGAATGTGGACATCCTCACCCTCGCTCACTTTGTGGAGAGGCAATATTTTGGAGATGCAATGGTGTTGCTTAAGAAAATTGTTCAGGTTGGCTCAACACTTGACCAACTATCTGTGAGACCTCCTGCTCTTCTAGCTCCACAGCCTGGAGAGGATGCCTCAAAAGCCGAGGCGAGAAGAAGAAGAGGTACGAACTGTCCTAGGTGTGCTTACAATCCTCAGATTCTATTTCCAATGCTGAAGAGCAAGCTTTACAGGGACATAGGGGAATTCTATGCTGAGTTCGGAATGAAGGTTAGTGCTCTGGAAAGGGCAACACCCACAGAGGGTTGTGCCCCCTGTATTGAAACCACTATTGGAGATTTCGTCTATCTTCATAATCAACTTGAGGACCTAAGAACCTACATCCTGTACATGGGGTTCAAGATTATAACATAGAGGTGATAAATTGGCAGATCGTAGAGGAAAAAGGCCGGATAGGTCGCAGGCATATGGTGAGGCTGAAAAGAATCTCAAGGTTTGCCCGAAGTGCGGCACATTGAACAGTCCAATAGAAACCAACTGCAGAATGTGTGCAACACCGTTACCGAGAACACCACAGGCACCTCTCGGAACTGCTCCAGCTGCACCTCCCACTAGCCCTGGTGTCCCTGTTTCTCCCGCACCAGAAAGAAGATATACTGCTCCTCCAAAATCTCCAGACCCTTCGCAGATGGCCTACACACCACCGCCTACATATACTCCCCCTCCACCGCCAGCAGCACCTCCTCCTTCACAACCTCCAACTTCCCCTCTTACAGGTGCCCCAGGAGCCGAAAGAAGATATACTGCTCCTCCAAAGGCACCAGAGCCATCACAAACTGCATATTCTCCCTCGCCACAAATTCCCGAACCTGTAGCTCAACCTCCTCGCCCACAACCCCCTCTGCAGACAGCTCCAGCCTCTCCTCCCCAACCACTCCAGCAACCTGTATGGGAAGCGAGGAGTACAGAAATGACTCCACCGCCAAGGCCCCCTTCCCCACAGCCCCAGTATGCTCAGGCAGCAACGCCAGAGGTGGTACCAACACAGAGATTCTCCCCGACGGGATCAGGTGTAGCCGAAACTCCCGCATACCAAGAACCAACACCTGTTTTGCGCCCTGCGCCGAGAGAGCCAGGGATGGAAAGGGTCTCCCGCTCACCCCTTGCAAACATTCTCCAGTCAATAAGCAAGGTAGATATTGTGGGCTTGAAAAAAGGCATAAACAGGATTTTAGATAAAAATCACATGTTCAGACCTGGTTTCTCTTCCTCATGGGTTGCACCAAAACCGCCTGATGATGGAGTAAAAATAAGGGAGTACTATGTAAAGGATGCGAAGGTTGAACTCTATTCCATTCCAAACCAGATTGATGTCCTTTACCATGTGACCCTTTACGAATACCAACTTCCAATCGAGCACATGCAGCTTGTCCAAATTGCAAGGGAGGAATTGAGCCAGCATTATCCAAAGCACATCCAGCTTACGAGGCTCTCCCAAACAAAAACCTATGTTACAAAACTCGGCACAAGATTGATATACAAACTGGCAAAAAAGCATGGAATCAACATTGGAATGACAAGGGCGGAGGAGATTGCTACAGTTAACAAACTTGCGCAGATTCTTACAAAATATGTGGCAGGGCTTGGGGTCATTGAGACAATGCTTGAAGATAAGTTTGTTCAGGATGTGTACATAGATGCACCTGCCTCGGAAAACAGAGTGCACCTGAGAGTTGGGGGTTACAATGACCCCAGGATCGGTGATAAGTGCATCACAAATGTGACTGTTGGTGATGAGGATGCTGAGGCATTGCTCTCCAGGTTCAGGCTTGAAAGTGGTAGGCCGTTCTCAGAGGCCATGCCTGTGCTTGAGACAGACATAAAGGAGTATAACACGAGGGTCACTGTGATCGGTAAACCCCTGAGCCCAGAGGGTATAGCCTTCGCATTGAGAAGACACTCTACAGACCCATGGACATTGCTCAAGTTGATCTATCTCGGGAGCCTTTCTCCACTCGGAGCTGGTCTGCTTTCCTTCCTTATAGATGGACGCTCAACAATTCTGGTTACTGGGAGCAGAGGTGCAGGTAAGACATCACTGGTTGGTGCGTTGATGCTTGAGTTCCCCCAGAGCCAGAGGATAATCACAATTGAAGATACACTGGAATTGCCAGTGCCTGAAATGAGACAACTCGGTTACAAGGTCCAGGGCATCTTTGTGCAAAGCTCTTTGGGAGGAAAGGGTGAACTGACTGCGGACGATGCCCTGAAGGTCTCCTTGCGTCTTGGCGAAAGTGCAATTGTACTTGGAGAGGTAAGAGGCCAGGAAGCAAAAACGCTCTATGAGGCTATGAGGGCTGGGACCGCTGGTAGCGCGGTGCTTGGTACGATTCACGGCAACACGCCGAGGGCAGTCTATGAAAGAGTCGTCTTTGACATCGGTATTCCACCAAAATCCTTCAATGCTACAGACATTGTGGTTGTAGCGGGACTCACAAGCCCTGGAGGTACTCAGAAACAGCTGAGGAGAATCACACAGATATCCGAGGTTGTCAAAGAGGAAGGAAAGGAAGGACAGTTCAATGACTTAATGAAATATGACGAACATTCAGACACTCTCGTTGAGACTGAGATTTTCAAAAAGAGTTCTGAGAGAA
>JAWACX010000066.1:0-8479 GCA_038896575.1 Thermoplasmata archaeon | reverse complement strand
GGATGTATGGCTTGTCTATAATGAAGAATGTGTTGGCAAATCTCGGATTGTCAGAGGAGGCCATAAATACCATTATAAATCTTGTGAGTTCGCTTACGAGCTGGGCAAGTCTTTGTGCGATAAATGCACTTTCTACAGAAAGAGATAACTTGATAGGTGTGATGGTAAAATTGATGCATTTCCAGGGATTGATTGGGGATGGAGGCCTCGCACCTTGGAGAGGAAAAGATTATTTGTACTGGTATGTAGTATTTGGTGTGCGCTCTAAGATTGCGGAGTGGAATGAGGGCTCTACACTTAAGGTAGAACACTTCCAGCACTGGGTATGGGTGTATGGGGTGACTCCGTATAACACCTCTCACGATCGTGTCCACTTTACGGGCCACAACACCTATTTTGGTGAAGAGGCGGATATATGGCCGCGGATGTATCAAATAGGCACACAATACATAGTTACTGTGCCATGGCGCAGTGGCATTAGTTATCATAATAGCATAGTAATCGCCTCTACCGAAATGGTGTGGTGGTGGAGACAGTATGATCCTTCGACTGGAGAAGAAAATGCCAACCATTATGACTGGGGTACACTAGGATTGCCAACTATATTTACAAGATACTACGATGGCTCGCCATAGGGAGGGAGAACTACTATGAAAAAGCAAACTATTCTCCTCTGGGTAGCAATAACAGCTGCAATATGTATCATTTTTTTACTGTGGTCATACATTTGTTACTTGCTGTGGTCAGGTCCGAAGATACCCCTCCACACTGAGAGAATAATAAATTGCTTAGGAGCTAGATTATCTCTCAATGTTTCTGAGATTGAGCAGTTGGATTTTCAAAAAACGAAACAAACTCTTAACGCAGCTGGATTTGAAATAGTCAATCAAAGTCACATAGACGAGACAGATGAAAACAATTATCTAAGTTATTGGGTATATTTGCGTCGAGACGCTGTACCCCCAAATTTCAGCCTTCAAATTGTTGCTAGGAATTTGAGTGGCGCAAAGTATGGTTATGTTGATATTTTAGATTGGAGAGGCTTTCCTGAATCCGAATTAGACCTTCATAAACGATATGTAATCAATCAAACCAATCGGGTTGCTACGTGCTGTAATTTGACTCTTGACTGGACAGGAGTTGAATGGTTCATATGTTATCAAGATTCAATTATGGGGAACGGGGCTGCGGGAAAAAATAAATTATCTGGCTTATTTTCTTCCTCTTAAACAGCCAGCATTGGATTTTTGTCCCACACCCTGTTTGCCCCCTCATACTGCATGCAGGGCTGTTTAACTATTGCAAGTAGTTAATTCACCGAAATCCTTATATACTCATTAAGGTATAGGAAAGGTAGAGGGAAGGATAATCCTTCAAATCTCACGCTGCACTCATCACCCCTACACTTTTATTTTTTTGCGAGTTCACAGGCCAACACTGTTGAACCATGGTAAAACCTAAATTACCTTCCGCAATGCATCTGCAAGTTTGGGCACAGTGTGGAAATTTGTTATTTCCTCTGGTGCAATCCAGACATATTCTGTGTGTTCCCAGTCAAGGATAACATCTTCCTCTGTCTCAAAAAGGAAAGGGTGAACCGCAAAAACTCTGTTTCCACCTCTTGCCAGCACATAATCCCCTTTTCTCAGCAACCTCACCTTTCTTATTCCAGTTTCCTCAGCAATCTCCTTTCTTGCTCTGGAGAGTGGGGTATCCCCTTCCTCAATGTAGCCAGAAACAGTGGCCCACATCCCCTGAAATGTACCAACTTTCTCACTTCTTCTCAACAAAAGAATTCTTCCCTGCTTCCTTATAAATGCAGAGACAACTGGCTTCAACTCAACACCAAGCAGTTCAATTCCACGCTCGCCAAGGATGACAGTATCCCCCTCTTCCAGCACATCCAGATGTTCTGTAACACCCACGGGAATTTCCTGGCGCACTCCACTGAATCTTCTTGTGACAACTCCTTCAATTCCCCTCTCAATCTCATTCGTAGAAAACCACTCACAGAGAAAGATTTTCCCACACTCAGTTCTCCTAGAAATTATGCCCTCGCACCGGGCACTGTGCAAAAAATATGCTGGAATTTTCATGTTTCTCCTTTTTTTTTTAATTATGGTCCCGGCTGCCGGATTTGAACCAGCGACCTTGGGATGACAGCAGGGGCAGTTGGCAGGTGCCAACAGCACTTCTACAGTCCCCCGCTCCACCAGGCTGAGCTAAGCCGGGTATTCCTGCTATATGCAAAATAATATTTGGGCTTTTCGCAACTCTCGGGTGCACGGGTTGTGGAGAGAGAAAAACACTTTCGGGGTGTTTGGTGAAACAAAAATGAGAGGTTATTCTGTAAGGCTCTCCAAACCTAAAAAATAATTTGCGTAATTTCTGCCCCGTTTTGCATTCAGCGATGAAGGTTTAAGTGCAAGGACCTGCTCAAAACACGCCTTTGCCTCTGTATATCTCCCAGCACTAAGGTAAGCAAGTCCCAGGCGTGTTGTGGCCTCTAAATTTCCCTGCGAGCTCTGAAGGGCTCTTTGAAAGTTTGCAATTGCCTCATCAACCTTGTTCAGGTTAAGCTGTATTATGCCAAGTTTTATAAGGGCTTCCGCACTTGATGGAGTTTTTTTCACCTGATTCTCTGCAACATCAATCTCCCGTTTAGCCTTCAAAACACTCTTTTCAGCCTTCTTCTTTCCCTCCTGAGCCAACTGGAAATCAGGTGCAAGGGTAACTGCCTGGTTGTAATATTCCAGAGCAAGCGTGTTATTTCCACAGAAATTCTGGACTCTTGCTATAAACTCAATTTCTCGTGCCTTTCTCAGATTTATTCTCTTCTCCCATTCTTTAGCCTGCCCAGAATCTCCGAGTTTCATGTAAATATCACGGAGTTTAGCATAGACCTCGTCCGAATCCACGGGTCTCCAGAAATACTCCTCTGCCTCCAGCACTTTCTTCACTGCAAGTTCAAGCAGAGGTCTCGCAGTTTCTCCTTTACCTTCAGAGACCATTCTATCCACTTCATTTAGGCTGCTAAGGAGCACTGATATTGTCCTGCTCATACTCCAGGAAACATCCAACTCCTCAAGTTCCTTCATGGAAATCCCGTTTTGGAGATAGTATGGGTGTATAAATAGCCGTCGGAAAAATCGCCAAAAAGTTGAAATAAAATGGGCCTATCTCTTAAACTATGTTTGGCTATAACGGGAAAATTCTCAGAGTTGATTTGAGCCTTGAAAGAACAGCAGAGGAGAAACTGGATGAAAGGATTCTGAGGAAGTTCATGGGTGGCACCACCCTGGGTGCGCACTATGTTGTGAGGGAAGTAAAGAGGGGAATTAATCCGCTTGAAAAAGAAACAATTCTGTTTTTCGGTACTGGCCCACTTACAGGTACAAAGCTTCCTGGCCACAGCAGATTCATTGTTTGCGGTAAATCCCCGCTAACTGGAATCTGGGGTGAGGCCCATGCAGGTGGCTTCTTTGCACCTGAGTTAAAAAGAGCAGGATTTGATGGAATAATTGTAACGGGTGCAGCATCAAGTCCAAAGTATCTATGGATTCATGATGGTACCTGCGAGATAAAAGATGGAGGGGCTCTGTGGGGAAAGGTGACGGGAGAGGTTGAGAAAAAACTGAGAGAGGAACTGGGAGCCAGGGCTGAAGTCCTTTCAATTGGTCCTTCAGGCGAGAAACTTGTGCCAATTGCCAACATAATTGTGGACAGAAACAGAGCCCTGGGGCGTTCAGGTTTTGGTGCACTCATGGGTGCAAAGTTTTTGAAGGCAATTGCTGTGAAGGGAGGTAAGGATGTTGAGTGGGCTGACGCAAAAAAGCTGGGTGAGAGAGTGAGGGAGATTGCAAAAAGACTTGCAAAGGAGAATAAGAATTTTGGGAAGTATGGGACTGCAGGTATCGTTAAACCTCTATCCCAGCTTGCAATTCTCCCTACAAAGAATTTCCAGCATGGCTCCTTTGAGAGGGCAGACCAGATTTCTGGCGAAAGAATAGTGGATACTGTGCTGGTGAGGAGGGACACATGCTCAGACTGCACAATTGGATGCAAAAGGGTTGTGAAGTGCACGAAGGAAAGGGATGGATGGGAGGTGACCGAGGAGTATGGAGGACCAGAATACGAAACCGTTGCCTCTTTTGGCTCCCTACTCCTGAACTCCTCGCTCCCAGCAATTTGCAGGGCCAACCAGCTCTGCAACATGTATGGAGTTGATACAATCTCTGCTGGTGTTGCAATTGCATTTGTGATTGAGGCAATGGAAAAGGGGTTGATTAAAGAGAGAGATGTGGGTTATAGAGTTTCCTGGGGCGATGAAAAAGGAATAATAAGGTTGCTGGAGGACATGGTGGAAAACAGAGGATTCGGTGCTGTCGCGAACAGAGGCGTGAGGTTCATGGCCCAGAAGATAGGAAAGGCTGCTGGAGAATTTGCTGTGCATGTGAAAGGACTTGAGGTGGCGATGCACGAGCCAAGGGGCAAGAAAGGCCTTGGGTTGAACTATGCCACTGCAAACAGAGGTGGTTGCCATGTTTCAGCTTACCACGATACCTATTTCACAAAGAACACAGAGCCATTGCTCGGTGCACCAGAAAAAATGGACAGATATGGAATAGAGGGCAAAGCAAGGATGATTGCGAAAACCCAGGACTTTTGTGTGCTTGGAAACTCTCTTGTACTCTGCCAGTTCACGCATCAGTATGGTGCAATAAAACTGCCAGAATTGCTTGAGATTGTGAATCTCGCCACAGGGTTTGATTACACAATGGAGGAGTTACTGGAGATTGGAGAACGGGGCTTTATTCTCCAGCGGCTGTTCAATGAAAGGGAGGGCTGCATCGAAGATGTGCTCCCGCCACGGTTCAATGTGCCCCTGCCAGAGGTTCCGGATAAGGGTGTAATTACCAATGAGGAATTTGCAAAAATGTTGAATGAATACTACGGGCTCAGAGGATTGGATGAAAATGGGAGAATAAAGAATGAGACACTTCAGAGGCTGGGGTTGGGTGAGTATAAATAAAATTTTATGGGTCCGGCCGGATTTGAACCGACGACCAATTGGTTATGAGCCAATCGCTCCACCGGGCTAAGCTACGGACCCTTTTGCGCCGTCGGGCGGATTCGAACCGCCGACCTGCCGGTTTCTGCACGCTTCCTGGTGCTTAACAGCCGGACGCTCCACCGCTGAGCTACGACGGCTTGGTTCTTAATGGGTTGAATAGAAGAAGATATTAAAAAAGTTTACCCTTCCCTTGGCTGGGGACAAAATTCGTGTGCTAGGCTTAATTACAGAACTCTTTGACAAAACCTCCTGAACCTATATCCACTCTAATTTTGTCCTGCGGACCGCACAAGCACAAGAGAAAGATTATAAATAGGTTTGTAATATAGGAGAAAAACAAGGGGTGTCCGAATGGCAAAACAGATATCTATCCCCGAGGAGATCGTGGAATTCTTCCAGAAACCCGGTGGCAGGTCTTTGATGGTGAAGGGAGGGGCAGGTACTGGTAAGACCACATTTGCGCTGCAGTTGCTTGAAGAACTTGCAGAGCCGGATAAGTCGTTTTACCTTTCTACAAGAGTTTCAGATGAGGCGCTGTATAACCAGTTTCCCTGGCTAAAGGAGAAAGAGATGCGAAGTAGGATAATTGATTCATCTAGAATCCTCCTTGAGGCGCTCTACAGACCCACAGAGGAGGAAGAGGTGCCGAAGGTTCCACCAGAGGAGGAGCAGAGGCTAGAGACCGCAAAGGAGTTTTTGAAGGCAATTTCCCAGGAACGTGGTCCTCCCACAAAGGTTGACAGGACAAGGCTAACCGTACTTCTGGAGCAAAACAGAATGCCAGAAATTGAACGAATTTATGCAAGAATTGAACATGTGCTTCCAGACAGGGCAACACTTGTGATAGATAGTGTGGAAGGAATTACCCACAAGTATGGTATTGAGATGGAAGAATTTGTTATGACAATCCAGAAGGATTTGGTTGAGAATTCAAACACGAATGTGGTTTTTGTGCTTGAGAAGCCAGAGGCAGGTGGGCTTGAATATCTAGTTGATGGATTGGTCACGCTAAGCCGTGGGGAGATTGACAGGAAAAGGGTGAGGCATATCACCCTGGAAAAGTTAAGGGCGACCGAGATAAAACAACCTTACTATCTCCTTACGCTCAGAAATGGGAGATTTACGAGCTTTACGCCATACACCCCACCACCCTCCCAGAAGGAATGGAATATCCAGTATGATAAGGAAAACTACTACAGCACAGGCATCCCTGATATGGATAGATTGCTGGGTGGGGGTTTCAGAAAGGGCTCCTATAATGTGTTTGAGATTGCAGATAATGTGGGGAGTGAAGAATACAATTCTGTGCTCATCCCTGTGATGCTAAACTTTTTGAAGCAGGAACGGGGAATTATCGCAGTGCTACCTGGTGGTGAGCATCCTGAAAGTTTCAAGAAGGAACTAACCCGATATGTTTCCGAAGAGCTGTTCAATAGGTTTGTGAGAATTGCTGACTACTTCTCTGCAACGAGCTCTGTGCCCTATGTGATGCCGCTTGCAAAGCCCAGGGAGGAGATGATCCGCACATGGAAGGAGAATGAAAAGGCAATCAGGGGAATTCTAGGTAAAGAGGGTGTTGAGGGTAAACCGATTATAGAATACACTGGCTTCGATGCCCTTGAATACATCCAGGGAGATGCACCTGCGATCAAGAGTTTGTTCAGCGGAGTGGCAAGAATTAAGGTTTCAAAGGATATCGGAATTGGTTTGCTGAAGCCTGGCCTGAAGGTAACCCAGGAAATCATAAACATGGCTGATACTTACTTCAAGATACTGGATATTGATAGGACTCCATGTATCTATGGCATCAAGCCCAGGACTATAATTTATGCAATTGTTGCCGATGAACTGCTGGGCACACCAAATGTGAAACTCATACCCATCGTGTGAACTAAATTCTCTGATAGAGCAAAGCACCAAGAATTACTGAGATTGCGGCTACTGCAGTTGTTGTGAGGATGCTCAGGTTGAAGAGGGCTGAGATAATTCCAAGCAGGTTAACCATTATCAGAATACCTGAGATTCCTCTACCCGTGTTATAAACAAATGAAACCCCTGTGGTTCTCAGTTCCTCCCTGAAAATTTCTGTGAATGCAGGCCCGAAGCCAGCGAAGAAGCCGCAGGAAAACTGGAGGGAAAGCAGGGCTGCCAGGACAAGTAATGAACTCCTGACAACAAAAAGGAGCAAGAGCAGAGAGAGCACAAAGATTGCAGAGTAGAGAAGAAAGACCCTCTTTCTCCCAAATTTATCTGAAAGATATCCGAATAGGAGATGTCCAGCACCGTTTGTGATGGCAGAAAGACCAATGAAGATGAACATCTGCTCGCCTGTGAGCAGGCCTGAATTCACAAGCTCCCTCGGAAGCCAGGTCCAGACAAGATAGAATGCATACATCCCAAGAATTGCGACGCCAAGGGCGGTAAGAAGGGGTTTGAGAGCAACTCCTCTCAGCGCTTTCCTGAAACTGTGCAGTTTTGGAGGTATGTGGGGCACATTAAAGTAGACATAGGCTGCCAGGAGGAGCACAAGAACACCTATGAGAAAAGAGTATCTCCAGCCCACTGAATTTGCAATAAATTTTGCTGAAAGGGCGGCAGCACCAACGCCAAAGCTCCAGCCAGATTGGAGAATTCCAAACCCCAATCCTCTATGCTCCCTGCCAAGGACATCGTTCAGCAATGAAGAGCTTATTCCCCATTCTCCACCGATTGCAAACCCGGAAACAAACCTTGCGAGGAGGAGAGATAACCAGTCATACGAGAAAAACATTAGAAGTGCGGAGAGAGAGTAAACTCCGAAGTCAATTGTGAGGGCTTCCCGCTTCCCAATCTTGTCTGCTAGTATGCCAAAGAGAACACCGCCTGCAGCAGTGGTCGCAAGTTGGACTCCAAATATAATTGAGTAGGTTCCAGCAGTAACATTCAGCTCTGGGAGTATGTAGATGCTCAGAATTGAGAAGAGCACAATGTCATAGGCATCAAAAATCCAGCCCAGGGTTGAGATAAAAAGAGTGCAGTTTCTGTCCTTTTTTGTAAATGTGCACTGGCTGTTTTTCATGCTCTGGTGCACACCTTGGGAATTAAAATTGTTTGTGGTAATGGCACAGATTTGCCAAGTGAGCTTACTTCAGCGTGAGGTCTATTCTTGGCGGATATCTCTCTGGCTTGTCTGCAAGAATTGAATAGTTCCAGATAATTGAAACATAGTATCTTGTTGTAGTTGTGGCGTTGAAATCAAATCTGAATGTGAGGACAGCATAGTTATCATCCCAGTCCTCTTCGCTCTCGCTTGCTATTGTGTTGTTGTTTTCATCGTAGAGCACGCCGTAGTAGGAGGAGACTACAAAATACTCCTTTGGCAACTGACCCTGCAGAATTGCAGTCACGGTTACGGGCTTCGGTAAT
>JAWACX010000065.1:0-8525 GCA_038896575.1 Thermoplasmata archaeon | reverse complement strand
ACATTCACATGCATGTTATAAGGAATAGCGAGGCCATATATATACTTTTCGTTTTATGGCATACGAAAAGCGTTTCAGCCAGTATTTCCAAAAAAATGAATTTGCGAAACTTCGGTCAAAACAGAAAAAACAGGCACAGAATGAAGGCTGGAACTCTCAACCAAATTTTATGTTTCCCTATGTGATTGGGTAAAGTATGCGGGGAAAGTGTGTAAAAAAGATTTTATCCCAAGAGCGTATTACCCTACCGAAACCATGACACGGGTAAAAGTAATCAATGATATTGGCGAACTGGTAAATGTGTTCCGTGCTATAGATACAGAGTTGAAGGCAAACCTCTACAGGGACCTTTCAGATAACTGGAGAACTGAGAGGGAAATTGAGGAAAAGTTCGGAAAGGAGGGTGTGAAGGTTCTCAAATTTTTTGAGAAACTGAAGCTCATAGAGACCAGGTGGCAAACAACTAAGGATGGAAAGACAGAGAAGGCCTATCACACATACTATTCTGCATTCAGCATCAACTGCAGTGCCCCAATAAAGGAAATAATTGATGTAATTTATGTGGCCGGTATGAGCGAGGGAGAGTTCAGGAAATGGGAGGAGAAGGTAATTGAACTTGTTGGGACAAGTGGTATGTTTGCAGGTGATGTGGCAGAGAAGCTGAATGTTTCCCCAACATTTCTGAAGGCACTAGTCAGAAGGTCTGTTAAACTAGATTACAAGGGGCATAGAATTGAAGTGGTCCAGATATGATTGGAGTGCTTCGCATGGGCCATAGGCCTCAGAGGGATGCAAGGGTGACAACGCATGTTTGTCTTACTGCAAGAGCTTTCGGTGCGGATTTAGTTTACATCACACCTCCAGATGAGAAAATTAAAGCAACGGTTGATAGTGTAACAGAAAGGTTTGGTGGACCTTTTAGAGTGGAACTTGCTGAGAGCTGGAGGAAGGTGATAAAGGAGTGGCAGGGAATCGTGGTTCATCTTACAATGTACGGAATTCACATTGATGAGGCTTTGAAGGAAATTCCCAGGGATGCCCCATTGCTTGTTGTTGTGGGTGCGGAAAAGGTCCCGGGTGAGATTTACAAACTGGCTAACTATAATGTGGCAATTGGAAATCAGCCCCATTCAGAAGTGGCAGCACTTGCGGTGTTCCTTGATAGGTATTTGGAGGGCAAAGGTTTGAGAAAAAAATTCAATGGAAAAATTGAAATTTTGCCCCAGAAACAAGGAAAAAAGGTAATAGAAAGGGTTTAGTTATACCCAGCCCCTGGCTTTGACTGCCTCAGCCACGCGTTTCACTGCCACCATGTAGGCAGCTAAACGCATGTGGACCTTCTCCTTCTGTGACATCTCATAGACTGCGTGGAATGCCTCGGTCATGATTCTGTCCAGCTTTTCATGGACTTCCTTCTCAGTCCAGTAATAGCCGTTTATGTTCTGGACCCATTCAAAGTAAGACACAGTGACTCCACCAGCATTGCAGAGAAAGTCTGGAATCACAAAGACATTGTTCTTGTAGAGAATTTCATCTGCTTCAGGCGTTGTGGGTCCATTTGCAAGCTCAGCCACAATCTTTGCCTTTATCTTCCCTGCATTTTTTGCTGTAATCTGGTTCTCAAGTGCTGCAGGCACGAGAATATCGCATTCTAGTTCCAGTAACTCCTGGTTTGTGATGTTCTTTGCACCTTTGAAATCCACAACACTCCCTGTCTTTTCCTTGTGTTCGAGCACCTTCTTGTAATCCAGTCCCTTTTCGCTGTAAATTCCTCCCTTTGAATCACTTATGGCAATGATCTTACACCCATACTCCTCAGAGAGAATTCTTGCGGCGTGCTGCCCAGCATTTCCAAAGCCCTGGATTGCCACAGTGGCACCCTTTAGATTGAGTTTGAGCACCTTTGCTGCCTCCCTGATGCAGTATGCACCACCCCTCGCAGTTGCATCACCTCTGCCCGCAGAACCTCCAATAGAGAGTGGTTTTCCTGTAAATACACCAGGCACATTGTATTGCTTTATCTTGGAATACTCGTCCATCATCCAAGCCATGATTTCAGGTGTTGTGTATACATCCGGTGCAGGAATGTCCTTCTCATCACCTATTATCTGGGCTATGGCCCGAACATACCCCCTTGAAAGCTGCTCCAGCTCCCGTTTAGACATTTTCTTCGGGTCGCAGATGACACCACCTTTTGCTCCACCATAGGGAATGTTGACCACAGCACACTTCCAGGTCATCCAGGCAGCAAGGGCTTTCACAGTATCCAGCGTTTCCTCTGGATGGAATCTTATGCCTCCCTTTGTGGGGCCTCTCGCGTCATTGTATTGAACTCTGAACCCTGTAAACACCTTTGTTTCCCCGTTGTCCATCTTTACAGGGATGCTCACAATCAGTGTTCTCATTGGCTCTCGCAAAAGCTGATGCACTGCTGGCTCAAGCTTCAGCTTCTCGGCACACAAATCCAACTGTTTCTGGGCTATTTTGAATGGATTCAATTCCTCTGCCATTTTATCAACCTCTGCCAAACCTTTTGGCATGTGTGCCTAAACGGAAGGGTTAAATATATTTTACTTAACCTTCACACGAAGTTTGGTCTCTCAGACACAGTTTCAAAAACTGTGCAAGTGAGCGTTCTGGCAACACCTGGAATTGCCCTTATCCTGTCTATTATCAGTTTTCCAATCTCCTCTATGCTCCCAGCCCTCACCTTGATTAGAATATCCCATTCACCAGCAATCAAATGGACCTCACAAATCCCGGGGAGCCTGGCGATTTTTTCCGCCACCTCCCGCTGGGAAAAACCTACACCAGGCATGAAGGATACAAGGACAAAGGCCGTTGTGCCCCTGCCAAGCAATCTGTGATTAACAATCACTGTATATCTCTCAATGATTCCCTGGGCTCTCATCCGAGCAATTCTTTCCTGCACAGTTGTTCTTGGAATTCCAAGCTTCCTGGAAAGCTTTGTTACAGGCAAAGATGCATCCTCAGCAAGAAGCCTGAGGATTCTGGCATCCATCTCGTCAAACCTTGTCTGCTTCATGTTCGGCGAAATGACTTAAAATATTTAAAATTTTCCAAACAATGCCGTAGAAATGCCAAAAAATAAAACAAAACGCTTATAAACTCCTGTTCATTTCAAACAGATTGAGGTGTAAAAATGGCGTTGAGAACCATAGAGGAAATTGTAGCAAGAAAGAGAATGGGCGAGGTAATGGAGGTGCAGACCGAGGTAATACACACACTGACAGAAAGCTTCAAGGAAAGGGGGTTCAAATGGATGCTCCCTGTTATGCTGAGCTTTGTCACAGACCCCCTGTGGCCGGAACCATCAAGCACCCAGATGACTGCACCAGAGGTTGAGATTTACGGGAAAAAGATGAAGTTGATGCACAGCATGATATTGCACAAGCAGATTGCTGTGAGCATGGGTCTCGATAAAATTTTTGTGCTTTCTCCAAACATAAGAATTGAGCGTCCAGAGAGGGATGATGGGCATCATGCCTACGAGTTCACACAACTTGATTTTGAGATTGTAAATGCAAAGATGGGAGATGTGATGGCACTTGTTGAGGAATTTGTCAGCAAAACAGCAGATGCAGTGCGGGAAACTGTTTGGGAGAGATTTGGGCGGGAAATTCCAGTTTTCCAGCGTCCTTTTAAGGTTTACACGATGGAGGAGGTCGTGAAGGACTACGGAAGTGACAGGGAATTAAGCCGGCTCTCAACCCAACCATTCTGGATAATAGATATTTCCAGGGAGTTCTATGATAAAGAGGATGAGGCAAGGCCCGGGCATTACCTCAACTATGACCTTATTATGCCGGAGGGCTATGGAGAGGTGCTCTCTGGCGGAGAAAGGGAACATGAGTATGAAAAGATAATTGCAAAACTTGAGAGGGCGAAACTCTCACCATCAAACTTCTGGCCATATCTGGAGATTGCAAGGAAAGGGCTTCTCAAGCCATCTGCAGGTGCAGGGATAGGGATAGAACGCCTTGTGAGATATTTCACAGGTCTGCCTCATATAGAGGAGGTCCAGGTATTCCCAAGAATTCCTGGTGTTCCTGCTGTAGTTTAAACCGAAGTTTTTCGCACATGAGTTTGCCTGCGGCACAGGCTCAATTCCATATCTCTCTACCTCTTTGATAAAGGGTGGGATTTATTACTTACTCTTGAGGCCTGGCTATGTGTCCTCCAGCTCCAAACTCAAGCAGTTCACAACTCTTACACACTTCTTTTATTGAAGGCTCACCACATATCCTGCAGGGCTGGAGTTCCTTCTGCCCGTATCTCTGGCGCAAGAGCGGAAGAATTTCATCATAGCTTTTGAGTATTCCGAATTTCACACTGGGATTTTCTCTGTCCAGCATTTCTATCAATCTCCTGTACTGGTTTCGCAACGCAAATTCTGCATAGGGGCAGAGAGCATGGGAAAAAGGAATTTTGTTTACCAGGGCATAAAGATACACCTCTCTTTCTGGCAAACTCCTCAAGGGCAGGATTCTGGGCACAAGACCAGGCTGGAGGTGCCCATGAGGTGCCATTCTTGCAAGGCGTTCCAAATCTCCCCTCGTAAAGTTCATGAGGATTGATTGCACGGTGTCATCAAGATTCAGGCCAGTGGCAAGGACTGTGCATCCTGTTTTCTTGCTGGCAATGTTCAGGGCCTTTCTTCGCATAACTCCACAGTAGGTACAGGCCATTCCTTTCCTGTCCCTAACAATCTCATCAAGAGTTTTTCCGAAAAGTTCCACAAAGGAAACAATGTGGTGTTCAACACCCAGCATTGTGCACAGCTCCTTAGCAGCTCTGATAGTTTCATCCCGGTAGCCCTTAATCCCCTCATTTACTGTTATCGCTACAATTTTTGCATCCCTGTGTCTGGAAAAAATTTTGTGCACGAGGTAAAGGCATACAGAGGAGTCCTTACCTCCTGAGAGTGCCACACCGATCACAGGCATCCTTCCTATGTCTATCTGGCTCGCAATCTCCCGCTTCACCCTCCGCTCAAAAAATTCTGAAAAATGGTGTGTACAAAGATGGGCGCCACTGTAACGAACAAACTCAATGGCATCGTTCCTGCAGAAATCGCATCTATTGCTGGTACTGGATAGGGTCTTCATAGCCAGCTTCCTCAAACCCTCTAAGCCTGAGCTTACATGCCTCGCATTTACCGCATGCCAGTTTTCCGCCTCTATAACATGTCCATGTAAGGTGGTAGGGCACACCAAGTTCCATTCCTCTCCTGATAATCTCTGCCTTGCTCATCCTGAGGAGTGGTGCCGCAACCCTGATTCTCCTGCCAGAAACACCTGCTTTTGTGCCCTTTTCCAGAGCGTTCTCAAAAGCTCTCAGAAATTCCTCCCTGCAATCTGGATAGCCACTGAAATCCACCTGGTTTGCACCTATAAAAATAACCTCTGCACCGAGGACCTCTGCATAAGCACCAGCAATGCTGAGAAAGATGAGGTTTCTAGCCGGCACATAGGTGGGAGGGATTTCCCTGCCAATCTCTTCCCCTGCAACAGGAACTTCCCTTGTGCTGTCTGTGAGCACAGAACCTCCAATAGCATCCAGATCAACCCTGACTATTTTGTGCTCCTTAACCCTGAAGTATCTGCAGAGTTTTCTTGCACATGCCAGTTCCTTCCTGTGTCTCTGCCCATAGAGAAAGGAAAGGGCATAGATTTCATAGCCCTCGGCATTCGCAATTCCAAGCACAGTTGCGGAATCTAGTCCACCTGAAACAAGCACCACTGCCCTCATCTTCTCGCCCTCAACTCACGCTCCAGCTTCCTCATCTCACCAATTGAGCGAACAATAAAGGCTATTGCAAGGGCAAGGGCAAAGCCACCCAGAAGGCCAGTAATAACCCGGACCGGGTTTGTACTTTCGTAATGGAGAAAAGTGAGAAAATCCTGGGCAACACCATCAACACCCATTGGGGCAAGGAGGAGGAAAATGAGCCAGAGCTTAATATCCATGTTTACAAAGCCCAGGCAGAGAGTTCCAATGGCCAGGCCAAAAAAAATCCCTGTGCATCTCGCACAGAAAGGCATCTGATTTCCGTTGAGAAAGTAAGAGCGGGAGGCATGCTGGTGGCACATTATATCTCCAAAAGCATAGATTTCCCTCGCTACCGGGGGCATTTTTTCTGTCTCATTTTGGAAATCAAATATGTTAACCCTCCCCTTTTCCCCGAGGTTCAGGGAATTGGAAGGCAGCATGTAAGGCACGAGGATAAGGAGGAGGGCGAAGATGAGAAATATTATTCCAAGCACGAAAAGGGGAATTGAGAATCCCAGTGAGGGCTTGAAATCAAGGAGCTCTTTTAACTGGATTTTCATCTTTTCCCTCTTCACCTTTCGGACAACCCTGGCAGATATTTGCCCTCCCTCCTATCAGTTCACACTCAGCGCAGAAGATAAAGTTTCCATACGCTTCATTGCCAGGATTCCCTCTGGCTTCATGCACTCTCCGGGGGCTCCGCAACTTCATTTCCCTGGAAACACAGTAAGCCCAGTAGAGAAAAAGAAGGGCTGAAAGAATTGCAAAGATTCCCATCATATTCGTAAGAACTGGATAGAACTGGCTATGAGGAAGGTCTGGAAGAATCCCTGGGGCTATAAAAATTGTAAATGCAAGGGCCCCAAATATCAAGGCAAGTAAGAGAATTGAAGATACCTTAGTTTTTAGGAATTTCACATCTGAGAATAAATCAGAGAATAGATAAAATTATCGCTCTGTTTTATTGTGCATCACTTATAGCTCCTGCAGACAAAGCAATACCACCGCTGATACTGGGGATACCAAATGAGAGATGTCTGTCCACAGTGATGGCAGTAATAGGTGTTTGAACCAGTAAGATTATCCAGCACCGAGGAAATCTCATCCTTCTGCTGGATGAAGGGGTTGTACTATCAGGGGACCTTGTGAACGCCTAGAGGAGAGAGTAATTCGTCCATAGATTTAAAATCTGCAAGTTTAAACCAATTTCTTTCGTTTTTTTATACCTCCTCTCCGTTTACTACCTTGGGCCTCAGGGCAATTATTATCACCTACAGGCGTTATGAGGCCACTCTCTTTTTTCTTTCTCTCACCAAGCATTGTGAACATCCATGCCTGGCATCTTGATGTTCATGAGGAAGGTTGATAGTACACATGAAGTTGCAGAACTTTTCCCTGCCCCATCATTGTAATTTTTCTGTCCCGGATCGGAGTAATTTCGTTTGAATGCAGGGGAAAACGCTGCAACAACCGAGATAAAATCCCATACCTATACTATAACTGATGCGAACTTACAGTGCAGAGGAACTCGCTCAAATTCTCGAGATTTCTATTGCGAGAGCTGAAATTCTGGTGGAGCGGGGGCTCTGCACCTACGATACCCTTAGCAAAATCAGCAAGGAGGAACTTGCTGAAATTAACGGAATAGGGATAAAGTGCGCTGAGAAAATAAAATCAAATCTGGAAAAGTTGAGAGAAAGAAATGGAAACGGAATGCTCAGCAAGGACCTAAAAGAGCGATGGAAAAAAGCATCTGGAAACGAAAAGGAGGTTTTTGAAACCAAAGAAGTAAAGGATCTAGAGGAGGCATACAGATACTATGATGAGCTCACGAGAATTCAGCCAGAACTCCCAAAGGCCTGGGAGATAAAGGGAGAGATTCTTGCAAAGCTTTCTCGCTACTCAGAGGCCTGTGAGTGTTTTGAGAAGGCTGCAGCACTCGCAAAAGAGGGGGAGGTTTATAAGCGTAGAATTCTGGAAATTATTGCGCAGCGGGAAACTGGAAGGAGGAAGCAGGAAGCGCTCAGGGAATTGCTTGAGAGATACGAGGCTTTGCTTGCAAAACAACCGAGGAATCTAGATTTGCTGAGAACCAAGGCAGAAATTCTGCGGCAGATGGGGGAGTCAGAGAAGGCGAAGGAAGTGCTGGACTCCATCCATGCAATTGAAAAAGGCAAAGAGACAAAAATTCTTCATTCGCCAGAGGGAACTGTGTCTAGGTCTCCTTTTACGAGAGATAATGGCAAAATTAATGGGAGAATCAATGGAAGAATAAATGGCAGGTTGGTTCAGGGGTTGATTAATGGCAGGGTGCCTTCCAGGCCCGGAAAGATTAACGGATTGATAAATGGCGTTGCACCCGGAAAGGGTATCCCACACGGCAAGGTCAACGGTCTCATAAATGGATTTGTGATAGCGCATAGGGAGGGGTTAATCAACGGGGCCGGGCTCAGGTACGATATCGGGAAAACAAAAAAGAAAAAGGGAATGCCTGAGAATGTGAAAAAAACCTGGACTGTGGTTATTGTATTCTTCATGTTCTTTCTTCTGCCATTGCTCATTGCCCTCCTTTTCCTGCCCTATCCTGGCATAACCATTGATGGAAAATTTGAGGACTGGAGTGGAGTAACTCTCTATGAGAATCCAGTTTACGGGCTCCAGAATCCAAGTGTTGAGATTGCAAGGTATGGTGTGCATCTCTACAGAAACTATCTCTCATTCTATGTTGAGGT
>JAWACX010000064.1:0-8589 GCA_038896575.1 Thermoplasmata archaeon | reverse complement strand
ATAATTGGACCCATTATTGTGCTAATAGTTTACATCGTGGTCAGGAAGCCAGAGCAGCCCCAGATGCCTGCAGCGCCACCGCCACCACCACCTGCATACCAGCAACCGCCGCCTCCGCCAGCCTACGGAGCTCCTCCACCGCCACCACCAGCAGCACCAGGTATGGCACCATGCCCGTACTGCGGCACACCGAATCCGACAACTGCAACAATCTGTCAGAAATGCGGTGCAAGGCTAAGGTAAAAAACCGAAATTTTTTTTCTCTTTTTATTTTGTTTCACACAAGCTTTTCCTGCTTTGTTTTCCGCTCCATGGATAGATGCTTCACTCCGTAGTCCTCCAGGATGAGTGCTGAGAGAATTTCCAGCATTTCCTGTTCATTGTTCTCCGCTGGAAGAAAAGCCCTGTCAGCCTCTACATTGTATTTCATTCTCTTCATCCTCTGAACAATCTCCTTTCTTTCCTCGGCAGAGAGTTTCGCGCTCTTTAATTTGCTGAAATCTGTGAAGTTCACGAACAGAAGTTCATCCTCCAGCACTGCTCTTTTGAAAATTCTGTGCAGGATGTAAACATAAATTTCAACTGCTCTCTCTCCTGTATAGCCTCTCTGCTCTATCATCCTTTTCAGTGAGGAGTATATATCTCTTTTGTAGAGCGGAGAGAGAGAGTAAACCTTTGCTGGCGGAATCCTTTTCTCTGAAAGTATGCCCATGTCTGCAAGGGCCTGGAGATATCCAGTCAACAGAAGGCGATGGGGCGAGCCTGCATCCTGTCTCTGCAGGAGCTCTCTGTGAATCTGGTTGATTGATTTTTCTCCATTCTCTCTCAGGATTTCTAGGATTATATCCTTCAGCTTTGCCTCTGTCTCAAAAAGTTCCATAATTGGTAACAGAGTTGGTAACATATAAACTTTTTTCCTAAATCGCAGTTACCAATTTTGGTCTTGAAATCAGTTAAAAAAAATTTATAAAGGAATTGAAAAATGCACCTGCAGGCAGTTTAGAAGAGGTGAAAATTATGGATAAGGTAAGTGAAACCACAGAACTCTCTCTCTTTGTCCGAACCTCAGATGAGGAAATAAAGGAATGGAACAAGGAAAAGATCTATGAGGCACTGATGCGCGAGACAACAATAAGTGCTGATGCCGCAATGATTGTGGCAAAAGAAGTGGATAAGATGATTAAGAACATCGGTGTAGAGGTGATTACTGCACCGCTTATTAGAGAAATCACAAATGTAAAATTGATTGAGTATGGGCTGGAGAAAGTGAGGAGACAGCATACGAGACTTGGTGTGCCAATCTACGATGTAAAAATGATATTGTTGAACCCAAACAAGGAGAATGCAAATGTGCCCCATGGCCCTGAGGCAACAAATCTCACCCTTGCAGAGCAGATTAAAAAGGAGTATGCCCTGCTTGAAGTTTTCAGCCAGGATGTTGCAGATGCCCACATGAGGGGCGATATCCATCTCCATGACCTCGGATTTATTGACAGACCATACTGCAGTGGCCAGAACATTGAGTATGTGAAAAAATTCGGGCTTAATTTACCAAATGCAATTTCAATTGCAAAGCCAGCAAAACATCCAGAAGTTCTAATAGCCCAGATTGTAAAATTTTCTGCAGCATTGCAGGGGCATTTCGCAGGAGCAATTGGCTGGGATGCCTTTAACATCTTTTTTGCCCCCTACCTTGTTGGTGTAAATGAGGAACGCATGAAACAGATTGCCCAGATGCTTGTCTTTGAATTTGCACAGCAGGCGGTAGCAAGAGGTGGACAGTCAATTTTCAGCGATTTGAATCTTTACTGGGAGGTTCCAAAGCATTTTGAAGATGTGCCTGCAATAGGGCCAGAGGGGAAGCCAACAGGCAACACATACTCTGACTACATTGAAGAATCCCACAGGTTCCTGAAGGCCCTGTTCCAGGTTTATCTTGAGGGCGATGCACTGGGCAGGCCTTTCTTCTTCCCAAAACCAAATGTCCACATCACTGAAAAACTGTTTGAGACAGAAGGGCATGAGGAATTCCTTGAACTCATCTCAAGAGTTGCCGTGGAGAAGGGGAACACCTATTTTGTTTTTGACAGAGGAGGCACTGCAAAAATCAGCGAATGCTGTCGCCTGGCCTTCAAGCTTGAAAAGAACGATTTTGAGGATGCAAAAACACCCTGGAAGATGAGATACTCGGCAATGCAAAATGTTACCCTGAACCTCCCAAGGATTGCCTATACAGCAAACAGGGATGACTCCAGACTCTATGAAATTTTGACAGCAAGAATGGAGCTGGCTGTGAAGGCGCATATGCAGAAGAGGGATTTCATAACCCAGATTCTGAAAATGGGAAAGCATGGACCACTGGCTCTGCTTGCAATGGAACTTGATGGAGAGCCATATTACAGGCTTCATCGTGCTACATTCCTGATAGGGCTTCTGGGGCTCAATGAAATGGTGCAGTATCACACAGGATATCAGTTACATGAGAATGCGGATGCACTCAAGCTGGGGCTTAAAATCGTGAATTACATGAAAAAGGAGGCAGAGAGGCTTGGACAGGAGAATGGAATAAGGGTCGTGCTGGAGCAGACACCTGCTGAAAGCACTGCCTATAGATTTGCAAAACTTGATATGAAATATTACCCGCTCCAGACACCAACAGTGATAAAAGGGGATAGGAAACGGGGAGAAATTTATTACACAAACTCAACCTACCTGAATGTTTCTGTGCCTCTAAGCCCGATTGAGCGGGTGAAAAAGGAAGGATTGTTCCATCCACCGATTGAGGCTGGAGCTCTGACCCACATCTGGCTTGGAGAAAGCAAACCAGATATTGCAAGCCTTTCCAACTTTGTGGTAAAGGTTTTCCACAACACCCAGAATGCACAGATTGCCTTCAGCCCCGAGTTCACATCCTGCCTTGCATGTGGAAAAACCCACAGGGGCCTGAGTGAAACTTGCCCTGCATGCGGGAGCACGGAAGTGGAGGGGATTACACGGGTTACAGGCTTCTTCTCAAAGATAGGCAGCTGGAACAAAGGTAAAATTGGAGAGTTGAGGGAGCGATACAGGATAAAGGAACTTACCACATAAAAAATAAAAGAAAGTATGGGTGAGCATCGTGAGTCAGAATCTCTCCTGGTTGTAAATTTCGTTGATTTCTTCTATGAGTCCCGGGAGCATGGACTTGAGTTTTTCCTCAGAGGAATTTGTGGAGAGGCAGATTAAAAGGAGTTCCTTGTTTACCTCCTTTGCAGAGATTACCTTGCTCCCTGCCTTTACTCTTATTTCCTCAAGGTTGCTGGTAATCTTCAATTCAGCCTTTGCAGTCTCCGCTGCCCCGAGCATTGTTGCACTCATTATTGAAAAAACATCTGGATTTGCGCAGGAGGGAAGATAGGAGGCAATGAGAGTTCCATCCTTTTTCACGACTGCCGCACCATCATAACCGCATTTTGTTTGCATGGATGCCAGTAAGTCGTAGAGCGCCCCTCTCAAGCCCATGGTTGGTATTATTGCCTTCCTGTATATAAACCTTCTTTTTTCTTTTTGTTTTTTTGTTAATTTTTTTGTTTCTCATTTCCCAAGCACAATCATCTGAAGCCACTTCATATAATCTTCGGAAACCTCAGCTGTTTCAATTGCGACAATTTCTGGCACAGCGTATGGATGGTTTGCCTTTATCTCGTTTTCAACCTCCTTGTATCTCTCCCTGCATGTTTTTATGAGACAGAGAAACTCCGTAGAAGTTTCAACTTTTCCCTCCCACCAGTACCTGCTTTTGATTGGCCCGATAATCTGTGTACATCCTGCCAGTTTCTTCTGAAGCAGGGCAGTGCAGAGCTTCTCTGCGTCCTCCTCTTTTTCTGTTGTCGTAAGGATTACCATGCCATTGCTTTTTTCAGCCATTGCCTACACCCCATTCTTAATTTCACTTCAGAGGCATCTGTGAGAGAGGAACCTCATATATCAAGCAACCGCTTTTCACCCTCAATCTTCTTTATTTCAGTTATGTCCTGGGTAACTTCAAGACAGCCCAGATACTCTCCCTTCTTATTCCTCACAGGGAAATACCTGATGTATATCTGTCGCCCCTTCAGATTTATCCAGAATTCTGCTTTTTCCCGCTTTCCTGCCCTGAAATCGTTGAGGATTGTGTTTACTTTCTCTAAACTTTTCTGAGGGTGGCAGTTCTGAACCTTTCTTCCAATCACAGCCTTTGTTCTCGGAAAAATCCTCTCCTTTGTGTCATTGTAATATCTCACAGTATCTTCCCTGTCAACAAATGAGATATCCACAGGCAATGAATTCAAAATTGCCTCCAGTTCTTCCACACTCAGTTTTCCTGTATCCAGAGGAACCTCGGCATCAATGCACAGAGCTTCCAGGTTGCTTTGCTCCTCTTTTACCTCAACCCCTTTCCCCTCTATTTCGCCCTTCCCGGCTCCAAGCACAGCATTCGGGGTGAAACAGCAGTATCCAAGCTGATCAAACTCTTTCCTTGCCTCACTCCATTCCTCCTCTGAAATGACACGCAGGGCCGCAGGGAAAAGGATGTTGTTCTCTTTGTAGAAATGGGATTGCAAGGTTTCAACCAATGTGAGTGCCAGCTCCTGGAGCTTCTTCACATCCACATCATCGGTTGCAACTCCATAAATCTCCTTCTTTATTTCCCTTATCCTGTCATGTTCCATCCACATAACCTTAGGTGGCTCTGTGATTCCATGTCTCTCTAGGTAGGGAAAGAGCACATTCTCCTCACGAACATAATGGGACTCCGAACTTTTTAGGTGCTCAATGAGCTGCTCCAGTTTCTCATGGCCCTGTGAACCCCAGTTCCTTGCTATCTCCAGAATTTCACTACCAAATCTGAGCAGGATTTCATGCTCTGCAAGAAGGATTTTCAGAGGATGTCCATCTGGCACATCAATTCTTCCTCCCTGCATTTCATTGAACAGCTTGAGGTGGAGGTCGCACAACTTTCTTATCTCCTCCCTGGAAATACCTTCTCGGATGAGCGCCTCCTCCGCTTCTGCAATTTCAAGCGGAGTTACCTTGGAAAGAAACTCTCTGAACTCTGCCTTCACATTGTCTGGATTTACACCCTCATGAATCTTTTTCAAAATTCCTTTCAGAATTTCCAGTTTCTTTTGTTCTTCCTCCATTGGTTTCACCGAGTAGGTGATAACCTACTGGTATATGTAAATTCCGAAGCAGGAAATTGCGGCAACAGGGCAAACTCAAGAGCCCAAACCTCTATATTCCCTCTCCACTTCCCTTTTTCAATGCGAAAATCGCATGAGCGCAGGGCAAGACTCTACTGGTGCGATAATTGCAACATTCCCCTTATTGCGCAGCAGTGCTCATTGTGCAAGGGCAGGGGGAGGGAGATTCTGCTTTACCATGGAATGGAAATAAGGCCTGGATTTGAATACACTGTGCAGCGAATAAATGAGATTCTGGCAGAGAACTATGGTGTGGAGAATGCACTTGGCACCAGAACAGTGCTCCTCCATAAGGTTGCCGGGCTGGACAGAACAGAGGAAATAATTGTGGATGGTGAGGTTTTTGGAACCCTTGCCTACAATCCGGAGCAAAGAAGATTTCAGATTCGATTGAGAGGTTATGGTGCTGCACTGCTTGCCAGGAAAGGCGCAAAAAAGAATCTCGTTTTCTGCGATGAGAGAGTTCTAAGAAGGCATCTTAAAAATGGCTGGATTTATGCGGGAGAAATAAGGGAGTTTGTTGAGGTTTCGGGCGATGCAGATGTGCTCCTTCTTATTGGAAACTACACAGGAGTTGGTGTGGCTAAATTCAGGTCTGGAGAGCAAATGCCAGAAAAGAGCATTCGGGTAAAGGACATTGGAAGATGGGAGGTGCGGGAAAAAACCACGACACTTGAGGAGATTGTGAGGGGAAACGAAGAAACTCTGAGAATGCTTGAGCAGAAGGCAACTCAGGATATTCTTGAGGCAATCCAGAAGTTTCCAGGGTATCAAATAGGGGTTTCTTTCAGCGGTGGCAAGGACAGTGCAGTTGCAATGCATTTGTTGAGCAAATGCTGCGCTGATTTTTTTGTGCTTTTTGTGGATACAGGCCTTGAGTTTCCTGAAACCCTGGAGTATGTGAAAAAGGCTGCTGCTGGAAAAAAACTTTTTGTTCTTCACCCAGATACCTCTTTCTGGGACCTTATCTGGAAAATGGGACCACCTGCAAAGGATTACAGATGGTGCTGCAAAGTGTGTAAACTTGCACCTGTGGCAAAATTTGTGGCGGAGCATCAAAGGAAAATCCTGTGTGTTGAGGGGAGAAGAAAGGCAGAGTCGTTTGCGAGGGAAAAAATAGAGCTTGTTGAACAGAATCCATTTGTGCCGGGCCAGGTGCTTGTTAACCCGGTAAGGGACTGGAGTTCCTTTCATGTTTGGCTCTACATCCTCTGGAAGAACATTGAAGTAAACCCGCTTTACTTTAGAGACTTTGAACGAATCGGTTGTTATCTCTGCCCTGCAGAACAGGCCTGTGAGTTTGAGGAGGTTGGAAGACTTCACCCTGAGATGCATGGCAGATTGATGGAGTTTCTCAGGGCATGGGCTGAAAGTCAGGGGCTGGGAAGGGAATTTTGGGAAGAGGGGCTCTGGAGATGGAAAAAGCCCCCAAAAAAGGTGAAGGGAGTGGGAGGTGTAACCACCGAGGTCTTTGTAAGGGAAACGCTCACATGCGATGGCGAGATTTTTCTTGAGGGTAATTTTCCGTTTGCCGAGAGTGTTGAGGATGTAGAGAACGCCCTTGGCATTCTCGGGGAAACCCAGAAGAGGTATGATGCAGTTATTGTAAAAACTCAAAATTCCAGATTACTCTTCTTTCCAAACTCTGATTTTTCAGTTGTAGCCCGGGAGAAGGAGAAGGCAAAAAAGATGCTCGTGCAGATGCTCCAGCAACTCTTGCGGCTCAGATTCTGCACCTCCTGCCAGATATGTGTTCAGAGATGCCCGGCAAAGGCAGTGGAGATAAAGAATGGAAAGCCTGTGAATAACCTCAGGAAATGCAGGAAATGCCTCAAATGCATTGAGAGCTGTGTGGTTGCGAGATATTATGATAAGTGGGTGAGAATTGTGATGGAGGGATGAAAGAAGAAACATAAAGCCCGAATCACAGACAAACATGGACTATTTCACATCTCACTCTCCACCCAAATCCTTCCTCAACTCTTTCCTCAACTTGTTCCGAATCTCAACCTTTTTTTCCGGGTCATAAATTGCATTCTCTACTACCCTGTCCACTAAAAGGAGCAGTTTATCGCCTGGAAAGGTTTCTAAGGTGTAACCCATGTCCCTTATCTGCTTCTTTATCACAAAATCTGCAATAGGGCCTGCTGCATCTATGAGGATTTTTCGCATCTTTTCAACCATTTCTTTTGTTCCGCTCAACTCTTGCCACCCCTCCCCTCCCTTTCCTCAAGTTCCCGAAGAGCAACAACTGCAGTGTTCTGTAGTCTCTGGAAGGCCTTTGCAATTTCCTGTAGAACGGGCTCATCCGTATCTATTTTCAACATCTCAGTGGTCTCACCTCTACTGACCTTATCTGCAGTTTCTCTGAACTTTTCAAGGGCATCATTGAATGGTCTGAGAATATAGCGTGAATAGGGAATACTACATACTATACTGGCTATCAAAACTCCCACAGCAATTATAGCAAAATAAAAGGGCCAGATAGAGATAATGGCATCCATCTTTTGAGAAGCTTCTTTCACTGATTGTAGGACTTCTTCCTCGGGAATTACTATCCCCACTGACCAGCCAATGGTAGAGAGAGGTGCAAATGCAATTATTTTTTTACTGGAGGCGAGTGTAAGTTCCTTTTTACCCGCACTGCCGTTCAGCATCTCTTGGATTAAAGAAGCAACATGCGAATCTGGAGTGTTTGCCAGACTTATATTTTCCATAGCCTCAACCATCTCATCAGTCCAGTTCTGGCTATCAGCTGGTTTCAGTATTTCGTAAAGGGCTTTCTTATGCGTTTCATTCCACACAAGTTCTTCTATTCCTTTTTGTGGCATCTCTATTACTTTACCCTCTCCAGATAAGATAAACACATAACTTCCATTTGTATACCTTGCAGAGTTTGCGAAGTCTGTAAGAGTGGAGAGCAAAATATCAATACCCACAGTTCCTATGAACTCCTCGCCCTGATAAATAGGAGCTATACAGCTGGTCATCCACACGCCTTTTGTAGGGTCAAGATATGGTGGAAGCCATACTATCTTCTTCTGTGGATTATGCTCCGGGTCTGCAAGAACAACATAATCCTGGGTATCCTCCTCAACCTCATCGTATGCTGGGTTCTCTTTCAAAACTTCTTCATAGGAGAACCAGGGATAGCAATTTGAGAACCCTCCCAGCCGTACACACCACACGAGGTCTGCAGTGTCTGTGTGTTTTTTATAAATATCTGCGAAAATCATGTCAAAGAGCATTACCTTATGCAATTCTTCCGTGACATATGCTCTGTAACTTTCATTTGAAAAGGTCTTATTGGGTCATAAAGATTAGCCATTACAAATCTTTATTCTAATATAGCATATAAAAACCTCCG